>JAILZY010000029.1 GCA_023512255.1 bacterium
TGTCTTTTACCTCAATACCCTTACCCTGCGGCTTATCTCCTCCTCCTAATTTAAACATGGGGAACATCTGTCAAGATCATACTAGGATTGACATAAATGGGGGACATCTTACCTGTAACCCTTACGTCTGGAGATTATTCTCCTTGCTCTGTATAAGTAGTGTCTGGGGATGCGCCTATCCAGTCCCCTTCATCAACCCTAGCACAACATGAATAACTGCCGATTGATTCCCAACTATCTACAATAATTATTTTTTTGCTGCCCTCTTTAGCTATGATAACTTTAGCTTTTACATTAGTGCAGGTTTTGACAAATTCACTAAAAGGAGGTTCCTTATAATCCAGACGTCCTCCCTCGGGTTTTAGAGGGGCTTCTATCACAACAATATTATCAGGCCCAAGTTTAATTTTCCACTTATCGGGAGTTCCGTCACGATCTCTATCTTCCGCTGATTCGATGTGTCCCTTGAATGTAGTGGTGACCGCTTTAGAAGTAGAATCAGCTATTACTCGATCTACCATAATTAAAATAAAAAGAGCCGATATTAAAAACATCAAACATACTCTCAAAATCTTTTTCATAATTGTCTAACCTCCTAAATTTTAATATATATACATGCCCTTTTTAATATTATAATATAATATATTTAAATATGTCAAATATAAAATTAATATATCAATATATTTTTTGTTTTATATTGTCTATTCTTAAAATAATACTCTAATATTTCGAGTATATTTTAATATTTTCTTATATATTCTGAACTTTCAGATGAGGAAACTTTTTGGGGAAAAATAAACTAGGATGTTTGGCTGTGTGGCCAACTCTTCTAGTCAATCAGATAGCGGTACCCAGATCTTCTCCTCCAGGAAAAGCCTCTGGTGATCAACCCAAGCAGCCAGCCAAAGAGCAAGATACCGGCACCGATAGCCGCCCAGATCTGGTCCTGGCGGTTTTTCAGCCGGAGATTTTTATTTCTGACCTGCTTAAGTTCAGCCTCGGTGAGCTCAAACAAGTGAACATATTTTTTAAGAGAGCTATTTTCTTCTTTGAGTTGTTCAATCAGGCGCCCCTGTTCCTCAGCCTTCTGGCTCAGGGCTTGAAGCTGCTCGGCCAAAGGTTTTTTGTCGGTCAGAAGAGACCTCACCACCCAGCCCTCTTCTCCCTGCGGAGTGCGTATATAGCACCAGCCACCCTGCTGTGAGATGACCGCGATCGGCTCTCCAGACCTTGCCTGACCAACAATTCTGCTTTTCATGTCCGGATCGGTTCGCATGTTGATCACATGAACAGTAGATACGTACATGATTTTGGCCGCAGCAGTTGACTGGCTAGGGAAAATAATCCATATTCCCACCGCCGCAAGAAGGGGAAAAAGGTATCTTGGCACTTCTCAAGCCTCCCTTGGCGAGGACATACATTGAGTGATCACGGATATTATCACTGACAGTATAATTTACGGTATAACTTAAAGTATATCATCGAGAAGCTCTTTTTTCAATTATTTGTGGCAAAAAAATTTCCCAAAGGTGCTCTTGTCACTGGCTGTGATCATATTTTTTCAGGCGATAGCGAAATGAGCGAAAGCTCAGGTTGAGAAGTTCAGCCGCCTTGGTTTTGTTTCCCTTACTCTTATCCAAAGCCTGAAAAATAAGGCTTTTTTCCAGACTATCCATAATCTTTTCCAGATCAACTCCCTGCTCAAGATTGTAATCTATGACCGGTGTCTCAATGGTGGCAGACCGTCGGATATTTTCTGGGAGGTCTTCTGGCTGGATAATGTCCTGTGCGGCCAAAGCCACAGCCCTCTCGATGGTGTTTTCCATCTCCCGAACATTACCCGGCCATGAATAGGCACACAAAAGCTGCATGGCTTCAGAAGAGATCGCCTTAGGCCCTCGGCTACTTTTTTTATTGAATTGTCTGAGAAAATGCTCGACCAGAAGCGGTATATCCTCCTCCCTCTCCCGCAAAGGAGGCAGGTGAATCGGAATAACATTGAGACGGTAGTAGAGATCCTCCCTGAAGGTGCCGGCACAGATTGCAGACTTAATATCAATATTAGTTGCGGCAATCAGCCGGACATCAATTTGGATTCCTTCAGTGGACCCTACCCTTCTAATCTCCCTGTCCTGAAGCACTCGAAGCAGCTTGACCTGAATTGATAGGGGAGTAGTCCCTATTTCATCAAGAAATAGGGTTCCGCCGTCAGCCATCTCAAAGAGCCCCTTTTTAGTGCTGATGGCGCCGGTAAAGGCCCCTTTGACATGGCCAAAGAGCTCGCTCTCCAAAAGTCCCTCGGGCATGGCTCCGCAATTTAGACTGACCAGGGGTTTTTCTCGGCGGCGGCTACAGTTATGGATAGCTCTGGCCACCAACTCCTTGCCAGTGCCACTTTCACCAGTAATCAGGACCGTGCTGGTGCTGTCGGCAATTTTTCGAATAATGCTGAAAATCTCGCGCATTTTTTTGCTCTTGCCCACTAGATTGTCAAGTCGGTATTGGTCTCGTAGCTCAGAGAGCTCGGTGCGCAGAGCGAGATTTTCCTCTGTCAACTGCTTCTTTTCCAGGGCATTTCTAATAATATGCTTGACCTCATTATTATCCTTGAACGGTTTGGTAAGGTAATCATAGGCTCCCGACTTAATCGCCCTGACTGCGGTCTCGGTCGAGGCATAAGCGGTCATCATGATGACCACTGTCTCAGGACTGGTCTCCTTTATGATTTTTAGAAGATCGAGGCCGCTCATGCCAGGCATCTTTATATCAAGCAGAGCCAGATCAAAGGGATGCATTTTAATCAACTCAATAGCTTTTTCTGGATGTGTAGCGTATTGAACCCGATAGCCCTCCTTGCGAAGAATAATAGCCAGGCAGATGCACATGCTTTCTTCGTCATCAATAACGATAATCGATCTCATATCCGTATATCCTCAAGCAGAACCAATGGAGTAGCCGGAAGAAAGATTCTGAAATTGCTTCCCTCACCTGGTGCACTGATTACCTCTATTTTCCCGTGATGTTCCTCAATAATCCGATAGGCAATACTTAAGCCTAAGCCCATACCTCTCTCTTTAGTAGTGTAGAATGGGGTAAAGAGTTTTTTGAGCTCATCGGGGCAAATCCCTCTACCTGTATCAACAAATTCGATCACCCATCCCCCCTCCTGCTGTCTGCTCCGCCTGGCCCGAATGGTGAGTGTTCCACCATCTGGCATGGCTTGGCAGGCATTCATGGCTAGATTCCAGAAAACCTGTTTAATTTGTCCAGGATCAGCCTCGAGTTGCTCAGTTGAGGCAGGAATATCAGTAACTATCTTGATTCGATCACTAACCTCGCCGCTCTTTTGAATCAAAGTGACGGTTTCCTGCACTAAATCCCTAAGAGAGCAGCTTTGGGGATTGGGAGGCTGAGGTCTAGCATAAAGTAGAAAATCAGCAATAATCCTATCTAGCCTACTAGATTCTTTCAAAATGATTTCCATCAGATGACGAGCTTCCTCATCCAGCTCAAGCTCATCATGGAGAAACTGAACCGAGCCTCTGATCGAGGCCATAGGATTGCGTAGCTCATGGGCTATGGTAGCTGACATCTGGCCAATGGTCGCCAGGACCTCAGCCTGTTTGACCTGCTCTTCCATTTTCTTGTACTCGGTCAGATCCTGAAAGTTAGTGATCAACCCCTTGACCTCTCCGCTCGGATTCTTCAGGATAGAAATAGTCAGACCGAGGAAAATTTCCTGCCCCTTGCGACTGATCCGGCTCTCCAGTCTGAGGGAATTTTTCCCTTCCCTGTTCATGGACTGATAAAGCCCCTCAATCTGAAGGGGATAGAAGAGCTGATCCCAGTGCTGCTGGCCAGCGATTTCTTTTCCCCAAGCAGGGCAGCAAAGATCGAGAATCTGAATGGCGGCCCGATTCATCATGGTTATCTGCCCGCTCAGGTCAGAGACGATCAGGCCGCTACTCATACTCTGGAGAATATTCTCATTAAAGGTTTGAAGCTGGGCAATATCACCATCCTTGGCCTGGAGCTCCTTCCCTGTCCGGCGCTGTAATTCGGCCAGATAACCGCTCAGCAGCGCGGTCAGATAGAAAGCGAAGATATTGGCGAAGATGGTATGGGAAACGTAGGGAAGATTTAGCTCGATCTCTTTGGGCACGTAGTTATAGGGAAAGATGAGTATTCCGACAAACTGAAGGGTAAGAAGAGCCCCATAAACCAAACTGCTGATGCTGGCTACAATCAGGCTACTGCGCCTAGACAGCAAGATGCTGCTAATGATGATTGTCAGGATATAGGCAAAGGAGAAAGGGCTTCTGATTCCTCCAGTATAAAAAATAAGTGCAGTTTCAATGATAAGATCGCCGCAGATCTGAATATAGGCGAAAAAGACTGCATCGGGCGGCTTAAGACGAAGTATTATGGCATACAGGATAGTCATTACATAGGTAATAATGATCAGCGTGGAGAGTGGGAGAACCGAGGCCGTGGGATTCCTGACCTGAAGGATAGTGATCGACCCCAAAATCAGAGTAACCACAATGGCTCTAATGATAGTCAACCACTTGATCCTGGTTAAAAGTACAGGATCTTGCCCTGGCAAGGCTGATCGGGGAATCTGTGGCTGCCTGATCATAACCCAATCTCTTCATGCACCATTAATCAAAAATCAAAGGAATTGGTCAATATTACCCAAAGCATTATCCGATAGCCGCAGCCAGCTTGAATATCGGCAGATACATGGCCACCACGATAAATCCAACCACTACCCCGAGGAAAACCATGAGCATCGGCTCAAGCATAGAGGTCAAAGCTTCGACCGCCACATCAACTTCATCATCGTAGAAGTCAGCTACCTTACCCAGCATATTGTCCAGGGCTCCGGTGGTTTCTCCTACGGTGATCATCTGGACCACCATCGGTGGGAAAACCTTGCTATGGCCGAGCGGCTCGGCCATAGTCTTGCCTTCACTGATGCTGGATTTAGCTTCGATCAAGGCTAGCTCTATCACCCTGTTGCCTGACGTCTTGGCCGTAATGTCCATAGCATCCAGCACCGGCACTCCACTGCTGATCAGGGTTCCAAGTGTTCTGGCAAATTTGGCTACGGCCACTTTGCGAATCAGAATGCCGAATACTGGCGTCTTAAGCATGAAGCTGTCAATAGCCAGCCTCCCTTTTTCAGTTTGATAAAATTTCCTCAAGGAAATGATCATTAAGGCCACAAAGATAAATATACACCCCCCACCCCAGCCGGCCAAAAAATTGCTCATAGCTATAACTATGCGGGTCGGGGCAGGCAAGGCTCCGCCGAAGCTGGTAAAAAGGTTGGCAAATTGCGGAATGACAAAGATAAGCAGCCCGGCTACGATCACTACAGCCACAATAACAATGACGATTGGGTAAACCATGGCTGATTTGACCTTTTTTTTCAAATTCATAGCCCGCTCAATGTAAATGGCCAGCCGGTTTAGAATGGTGTCAAGGATTCCGCCAAGCTCCCCTGCATCTACCATGTTTACATACAGGCTGTCAAAAATTTTCGGGTGCTTACGCAGTGCATCGCCAAATGATGAGCCACCCTCAACCGCTTGTTTGACCTCACGGCAGCTCTGGGCCAGGGTTGAATTTTCAGTCTGAGCACATAGGATTTCAAGGGACTGAACCAGGGGCAGACCGGCATCAATCATGGTAGAGAGCTGCCGAGTGAAAATAACAAGGTCCCGAATGGTTACTTTCTTTTTCCCCAGACCGGGGAATTTAAGATCAATGGATTTAGCCTTCTTCTTTAGAGAAGTGGCTATGACAGCCTGTTTTCTAAGTTCTCTGGCAGCCTGTTTTTCGTTTTCAGCCTCGATCTCACCGCTGACTGATTTTCCTTGGAGGGATTTTCCTACGTATTGAAATACGGGCATGGCTTGCCTTCGCTCCTTCTATGTTTTGCTGTTTTGCATCATCTGAAGCAACTCAGCCGGATATGAGGATCTGCCCAAGGCGCTTTCCCGGCTGATAAGATTTGCCCTATACAGGGAAAAAAGTGCCTGATTCATGGTTTGCATTCCATATTTCAAACTTCCGCTCTGCATGAGACTGTAGATCTGCTGAATCTGGTTTTCCCGGATAAGATTCCGAATGGCGTGATTGGGAATGAGGATTTCCAGGGCCAATATGCGCCCCTGATCAAACTGTTTGGGTAATAGTTGCTGACAGAGAATGCCTTCCAAGAGAAAGGAAAGCTGAGTTCTGACCTGATTTTGCTGATAGGGAGGAAAGACATCAATAATGCGGTTGATTGATTGAACACAGGAGTCAGTATGAAGTGTGGCCAGGGTAAGATGTCCGGTCTCGGCAATGGTCAGGGCTGCCTCCATAGTCTCAAGATCGCGCATCTCACCGATCATGACCACATCGGGGTCCTCCCGCAGGACGGACCGAAGTGCTCTGGCCATGGAGCGAGTGTCTGCGTGCAATTCCCGCTGATTGATCATGCACTGTTTATGGCTGTGGAGGTATTCGATCGGATCCTCAACCGTTATAATGTGCTTGTGAGCATGGGTATTGATCCACTCAATCATAGCCGCCAGGGTGGTTGATTTTCCAGACCCTGCCGGGCCAGCAACCAAAATAAGCCCTCTGGGCCGCTCGCACAGTTCGCCGACAACTGCTGCCGGAAGGTTTAACTCCTGTAAGGTGGGGATGGTAAAGGGAATGCTTCGTACAGCCAAAGCAATACTTCCCCGCTGGTAGTAAGCATTAACCCGAAATCGGCTCAAGTCGCTGACCCCAAAGGAAAAATCAAGCTCACGGTTTCTCTCGAGCTTGTTTTTCTGATCTTCGGTCAGGATTTCAAAGGCCAGATACCGAGTATCCTCCGGTGATAGAGAAGGGTAGTCGAGGGGTCGGATCTGTCCACTTACCCTCACCTGAGGGGGAACACCGATGGTCAGGTGCAGGTCTGAGGCCTTCTCTAAGAACATGACCCGCAAAAGGTCCTGCATCTTAATACCCGCTTCAGCATAGTTTGAGCGCATATTCAAAGCCGCCGTATAGTCAGAGTCAATTAGTCAGGGTTTAATCATTGAACGATACCCGCAGCACTTCCTCAATGGTGGTGATTCCTTCTCGAATCTTTTGCAAGCCGCTGTCTCTGAGAGTTTTCATTCCCTCACGCCGGGCCTGGGCTTTCAGTTCATTAATCGGAGCGCCATTTAGAATAAGAAGCCTAATCGGCTCAGTAATCTTCATGACCTCATAGAGAGCAATTCGCCCTTTGTAGCCAGTATTATTACAATTGCTGCACCCCCTTCCCTTGTAGATTTTCAGCTCCCCAACCTCTTCAGGTGAAAATCCCAGTCTAATCAGGGCCTTCTCTGGCACCTTGATTTCCTCCTTGCACTGAGGGCATATGCGCCGGGCTAGCCGCTGGGCCACAATCAAGAGCACGGCTGAGGAAACGAGAAATGGTTCTACCCCCATATTTAATAATCGGCCAATAGTGCCAGGTGCATCATTCGTATGAAGAGTGCTCAATACCAAATGACCGGTTAGGGCTGCTTTGATCCCAATCTCAGCGGTCTCGGTGTCTCTGATTTCTCCTACCATGATTACGTCCGGATCCTGCCGGAGAAAAGAACGAAGGGCAGCGGCAAAGGTCAAACCGATCTGCTCCTTGATCTGAACCTGATTGATCCCAGGTAGGTTAAATTCTACCGGATCTTCAGCCGTCATGATGTTAGTTTCCTCGTTGTTGAGCTGATTGAGGGCAGAGTAGAGAGTCGTAGTCTTACCACTGCCGGTAGGGCCTGTTACCAGGACCATGCCATAAGGGCTATGGATGGCCTCCTGAAAAAGCTCAAGAGCTTTGGGCTCAAATCCCAGTTTACTCATATCTAATTGGAGGTTAGATTTGTCCAGAAGACGCAAAACCACCTTTTCCCCAAATAGGGTCGGCAGTACCGAGACCCGAAAATCCATATCTCTTTTTTTCCCCAGCTTCAGCTTGATCCGGCCATCCTGGGGAAGCCTCTTTTCGGCAATGTCCAGCTTTGACATGATCTTAATTCTTGAAACCACTGCATTCTTTATCTTGAGCGGTAATCCCATTGCCTTTCTCAATACCCCATCCAGACGGTAGCGAACCCGAAAACTCTTCTCGTACGGTTCAATGTGGATATCGCTGACTCCCATCTTGACCGCTTTAATCAACAGACCGTTGACTAGCTTAACTATTGGAGCATCAACATCCAAAATGGCTTCATCATCCTGCTCTTCCACCACTTCCACATTGTCAATCGCACCCTTGACAATGTTATCAAAATCATCGACATCAACCACCGAATCATCCATATCCTCTGAAAAATCAACGCTTGATCCGCTCTCCTCATGATCATCAAGATCATAATCCTTGGCATTGATCTCCGCTGTTGAGGTTTTCTTTTTTCGATAATACTTGTCAAAGGCTTTTTTGAAGGATGATTCTGAAGTAACTACGGTTTCCACAGAATAGCCGGTCAGGAATTTGATATCGTCGATGGCGAAAACGTTGGAAGGATCAACCATGGCCAGAGTCAGGATACCGGACATGAGACTGACAGGAATACAGCTATATTTTTTCGCCAGATCCTGGGGAATGAGTTTGACCACCTCTTCGTCGATCTCGAAGTTGTTTAAATTGATGGTCGGCACTCCATACTGCTTACTTAAAAACCAGAGAATATCCTCCTCTTTGAGGAACCCCAGCTTAATCAGGTTATAGCCAAGCCGGCCACCTGATTTTTTCTGCTCCTCCAATCCCTGCTGGAGTTGCTCTTCAGTGATCATTTTAGCCTTGAGGAGGAGCTCGCCAAGTCGCTCTTTCATGATAACCTTTTGATTGGGAAGACAGTAAAAGTAAGGATAAAAAACAAACGGAAAAGATAACGCAAGGTGGCGTTATCAATTTTTTTATATTATTTATCGTCTCGAAATCCCCTTGACTTTCATATTTAGCTTGGGCTATCATCTAATCAATCAACTAATCAATTAAGGCCAATTTATCCCTTTTTTTCGCTGTTTTCTTAAGATGAGAAGCTTTTTGGAAGGAACCCCTTTTGAAAAAGGGTTCCTTCCAAACCATCCTCCTAAAACTTTAAAGTTTTCATAATTATATTCCCAAGAGTTATTGCAAGGTTAAGTTATTAAAAGTTTTAGGAAAAGGGTGATTAGGGGAAAACCCTTTTTCAAAAGGGTTTTCCCCTAAATCAATAAGGAGAAGATGATGCGGATTATTCATACCTCGGATTGGCACCTTGGCAAAACCCTCGATGGAATTTCTCGTATTCAAGAGCAAAGGGACTTCATTGACGAGCTACACCAAATGGTAGTAGAGCAAAATGCACATCTTGTCCTAATCGCCGGTGATATCTACGATACCTTCAACCCGTCGGCAGAGGCTGAAGACCTTTTCTACTATGCCCTGGAGAAGCTGGCTGAGAATGGAAGGCGGGGAGTTGTGGTCATTGCTGGAAACCATGACAATCCAGAGCGGCTTTCTGCTCCTGAGTATTTAGCCAGGCATCATGGCATTACCCTGGTCGGCTTTCCTAAAGATACGGTCTCAGCAGGAGGCGCACCAGGCAGAGTGCAGCGCACAGCCAGCGGCCCTGGCTGGGTCCGCCTGCAGATCCCGGGCTGTGATCATCAGGCCACCTTGGTCACTCTGGCCTACCCTTCAGAGGCCAGGCTAGGTGAGCTATTTGACCTCCACTTTGCCAACGACTCCCTCCAGCAGCCTGATGATCAAAAAATAGCCCTTGACTACCGCAACAAAGTTAAAGAGCTCCTCAATCTTATGACCAAAGAGTTTAGGAAAGATACGGTCAATATCATTCTCTCGCACCTCTTCTATGGCCAAGGCATAACCTCTGATGAGCGCATCTTATCCATCGGTGGGCTAAACGCCATCCAGGCTACGGACCTGCCCTCATCTTCTTATTGTCAGTACGTGGCCCTGGGGCATCTCCACCGGCCTCAATCCTTCTATGAGCCTGGCTATCCTGTCTGCTACAGCGGCTCTCCACTGGCCTATAGCTTTTCCGAGGCTGGACAGCAAAAAAAAGTGATTCTAATTGAGGCTGAGCCAGCTCGGGAGGTCAAGATAGTTGATCTGCCCTTAAAATCTGGCTTCCCCCTGGTGCGAAAAACCTTTTCCTCCTACCAGGAGGCCCTGGCCTGGTGCAGTCAGCCGGAAAATCAAAATCAGTGGGTAGATATGAAAATCATCCATCCGACCCCTTTAAGCAGCCCGCAGACGAGAGAGCTAAAAAGCAGACACAGCCGGATTGTTAATCTTCAAGCAATCCTGCCTCAACAAGGAGAGGCGGCTGAGCCGCAAATAGCCCCAAGGCGGCTAGCCGAGCTTTCCCTGATCGAAAAATTCATAGCCTTTTATAAAGAAAAAAACGCTAATGCCGAGCCCTCACCAGAGCTGATTGATCTTTTTGTAGAATTGACTGAAAACCTTGAGGAGGCAGATGATTAAGGAATGGTCAAGGAGAAGAGGATAAGTTAGCTTATGAAACCGCTACGACTTAAATTTTGCGGCCTGCACAGCTATTGCGATACCCAAGATATTGATTTTGCTTGGCTTGGGGCCAAGGGCTTATTCGGCATCTTTGGGCCTACGGGCGCTGGAAAATCAACCATTCTCGATGCCATGACCCTGGCTCTCTACGGTAATGTGGAGCGGGCTAACAAAGGCACGCGGGGTATTATTAACCAAAACAGCGACCAGCTCTGGGTGAAATTTGAGTTTGAGCTTGGGGGAGAGCGCTATCTGGTTGAGCAACGCTATCAGATGGGGAAAAAAGATGATCAGCTAGCCGCAATTAATAAACTCTCTCGCCTTTGCCAATTTGATCCTGCAAGCGGTGAGTTTATCCCCAAAGCAGAGAGAATCGGTGAAGTAACTAAGACTATCGAGAATCTCATCGGCTTGACTAGAGATGATTTTACCAAAGCCGTGGTTCTGCCCCAAGGGAAATTCGATGCCTTTCTCTCCCTAGGGAACAAAAATAAAGCGGTTATGCTGGAGAAGATCTTCAACCTGTCCTGCTATGGAGACAGTCTATATCAGAAGGCAAGTCAAGCTAAGGAGCAGGCCAAGCAAGAGAAGGAGAAGCTAGAGGGCGAGCTGCGGGGGCTTGGCGACTGCTCACTCTCACTTCTTGAGGCCAAGAGGGTGGAAAAGGCGTATCTTTCTCATCAAGTTGAAGAGTGCAAAAAAAGTCTCAACAGCCTGCGCCAGGAAGAGGAAAGAGCGAGGCGGATCAAGGAGTGGTTTGAAGAAAAAGCGCAGCTTGAGAAAAAAAAGAAAGAGCTTGATGCCCAGTCGCTCACCATAAAGCAAAAAGAAGAAGAGATTGACCTGGCTGAGCGGGCCGAGCGCTGCCGAAGCTATCTTGATCAGCTAAAAAGCCTCCAGACCGAGAGAAAGAAAGAGGCCAATAGCCTGGCCCAGAAGCAGAAAGCTCTCCAGGATCAGCAGGAGAGACACCAGGAGTTTAACAAAACCTATCGGCTGATCCGCCAGGAGCGGGATGAGAAGCGTGATCAGCTCCTTGAGCGCCGGGAGAGGCTAAAGAGCTGTCTTACCTTTTATGAGCAAAGCAAGGAGAAGAAAAAAGAGCAGGCTAAAAAGCAGGCTGAAAGCTCAAAGCTTAACCTCGAGCTTTCTCAGCTTGAGAGGGAGCTGGCTGCTGACCAGCAAAACTTTCAGACCGAAAAGGATCGGCTCTTTAGCCTCAATCAGCAGATTGAGAACTACAAGATTGATCCTGAGCAAAAGCGCCTCATCTCGGAAGCCTACAAGTACCTTTCACTGCTTGAGGAAAAAGAAAAGTGCCTGACTTTTGAGCAGGACAGTTTGAATAAAACCATTGAGGAACAAGAAAAGGCCAAGCAGCAGAAAAAGAAAGCTGTCGAAGAGCACCTTGCCGCCTCAATCTTTTGGTCGTCTCGGCAGCAGGAAGCAGCCCTCCTTTTGCCCCAAGGCTGGGAGATAAGCGGCTGCTGGGTAGAGCCCTTGCTTGAGACAGAGCGATGCGGTCTAAAGCAGGCTCTCCTTAACTGTGAGGAGGCGCTTGATTCCCTCAAACAGCGAAGTGAGGGTGCCCATCTTGCCCTGCGTCTTAAGGATGGTGAGCCATGCCCGGTCTGCGGCTCAAGGCAGCATCCTGCCCCGGCTCTACCCGAGGGAATCAAACAGGAGCTCGCCCGCTGGGAGAGGGAAAAAAAGAGCCTTCAAGATGAGCAACAAAGACTATCCCAGCTTGAACTTAACCTGGCTAAAATAACCGCTACTCTCTCGGCCAAGGCCGAGGAAGTTGAGCGGCAGAAGGGGAAAATAGCCGCTATGGAGGATGAGCACCAGAGGGTTTTGGCTGAGTTTTCGCATCTGGCCCAAGGTCTTTCTAGGGATAAGATCAGGGAAAGCTACCATAGCCTATCAAGGCAGGATGAGGAAGTAGCTCGCCTTCGGGAGGAGCAGAAAAAACAGACCGACTCCCTTGATTGCCTACGGCAGAAGATCGAGCAGGAGAAGGAAAATAAGAGCAAGCTTGAGGCCCGACAGGCCGCTCTCAAAGAGAGCCTAAGCGATCTGGCCAAAAGTTTAGATGAGCTTGATCACTCGATTCAAGCCGTAACTCAGGGCCGAGCTATCCGCAGCCTAATTGAGGAAAATGAGTCGGCCATTGCTGATCTTGATGAACGATTTAAAAAAGCCGAGACTAACTTTCGGAATTCTGAACAGCGCCTCCAAGAGCTTACCCGAGAGCTTGATGCCTGCCGAGGTAAACTAGACAACCTGATTGAACATGAAGAGCAGGCCAAGGTCTCACTCAGCCAGCAGCTTCAGAAAGAGCGCTTTCCCTCAATCGAAGCCATGCAGCAGGCCTTGCGGACGCGGGAGGCGGTGGCTAGGCTTAAGCAGGAGGTCAAGCAATACCAGGATGCGGTTACCCAGACCGAATATAGGCTAAAGGATATAGCTGAGCATCTGGCCGGGCAGCAGTTTGATCCCGCTGCCTATGAGCAGCTCACAGAGCGGCTCAAAAGCCTAGAGCAGCAGGCCGATGAGGCTAACCGAAAGCTTGCAGTAGTGAGCGGAGAGCTTGAGCGGCTTGAGAAAAATCACCAGCGCTGGCAGCAGATCGAGCAGGAGATAAAGTCAATAGATGCCCGGATTGAGCGGGCCGATGAGCTAGCCCGGCTGTTTAAGGGCCGTGCCTTGGTTACCTTCCTAAGCCATGAATACCTAGCCTATATGTGCCGTGAAGCCTCTGAGTGTTTGGGCTTTCTCACCGGCGGCCGCTATGCTTTGCGGGTAGATCAGGACAATAACTTTTTCATGATTGACAACTTCAATGGAGGTAAGGAGCGGCCAGTATATACTCTCTCTGGCGGAGAAACCTTCCTGACCGCTCTCTCTCTAGCCCTAGCCCTATCATCCCAGGTTCAGTCGCGGGGAAGATCACAACATCTTGGGTTTTTCTTCCTCGATGAAGGATTTGGCAGCCTGGATAGCGAAAAACTGGACCTGGTTATGAATACCCTAGAGCGGCTTCGAACACAGCAGGAGCGAATCGTAGGCATTATCAGCCATGTTCAGGAGCTTCGAGAGCGCATGCCCCGCTACCTTGAGGTCCACCCTTCCCGCGCGGCAGGCACCGGCAGTTGGATCACGAGGGGCTGGACATGAGGGGGCTGTAACATGAAAATCCTGTGGATGGGGTGTTCCTCTAGGCGGGCATTCCCTTGCCTATGCTACAGAGTCTTGGTTATCTTCTATGATCCTCGGAAAGATTATTTTAAACACTGTCCCCTCACCCAGCCGGCTAGAGACGAAAATGCGTCCATTGCTCTGCTCGACCAGCCTATAAACTGTGGCCAACCCAAACCCTCTCTCTTTCCCCTGCTTATACTTGGTGGTAAAGAAGGGTTCGAAAATCCGAGATCGGGTTTCCTCATCCATACCGCAGCCGCGGTCAGCCACTGACAACATTACCTGGGGAAGGGCTGGCGGAAAGCCTCCATTTTGCCGCTGGCAGCAGCAAGATGAGCCCCCCTTTAGGTGAACATTGGCTACAGCGATGATGATCTGGCCACCAGCTTGGCTTGCCTCCACGGAATTAATAAGCAGAGTGGTTAGAATCATCTCGATCTGGGCTGGGTTAGCCTTTATCAAACTAGGGCCGCCTTGGTCGAAGGTAAAGATCAGCTCTATGCCTTCGCCGACAAAAGATCTGAATTTCCCGCACAGATTGCTAACCAGGCTCTTTAGGTCTATCACCTGAAGTTGGAGAGAGGGGGTTTTCCGACTGAAACTCAGGAGCTGGTGGGTCAAGGCGACTGCCTGAGCAGCCGCTTTGCTGATTTCTTCAACATCCTGGCGCCGTGGGTCGCAGCTTTCGAGATTAGAGAGCAAAAGATCGCTGTAGCCTTTAATTCCTACCAAAAAGTTATTGAATTTATGGGCTATATGATTAGACAATCTCCTGATTCCCTCCATCTTCTGGGACTGGCAAAGCTGAGCCTCGAATAGCTTTCGATCGGTGATATCAAAAAGATACCCTCCTATTTCGATCAATCGGCCCTGATCGTCGAATCTGCCAAATTTTTTTTCAATAACCTCAACCGGCTGACCATCCCGGCGACAAAGCTCTATTTCACGATATTCAATCCTTCTTACTTTTTGTAGCAGGTCAAGGGAATCCTTCCAAGATTGCGGATCAGGATACAAGAGGCTGAGATTATACCCTCTGGCCTCTTCGACCGAGGGAAAACCAAATATATGGGCAAAAGCCTGATTGCAGGCCATGATCTGACCATCTGGCCTAGAAATGAATTCACCGGTTAAACTCTCGTCAAAGAGAGTGTGGTAGAGTTTCTCCTGAGCTCTAAGCTGGGCTAATTCCTCCTTCCATTGATACAACTCTTGCTGGATAGCCTGTAATTTTTCTCCGATATTCACTAACCCCTGAAGGGTCTTAGCCATAGCCTCTGCCCCCTGAGCAGGCCCTTCAGCATCCCACCAGCGATGCATATCGGCTATCTGCTGCTCCAGGGTCTTAATGGTAAGCGCTAACCTCTCATCCTGCATAACTTCTCCCCAAGGGTGTAAATGCCCGACCATAAAGGTTTATCGCTCTTATTTATTAGCTACCATTGAGAGACATAACTCTAATAAGAACTAAGCCCCTTCGAGGGTTTATGGTTGTTCTGATATAGGGTTTATGGTGTCTGATATATAAGAGCGAGGTTTATAACTTGACATAATGACGCAGCCCGTGGACAAGTGAAATAATTATCCTAGCCAGGTTATTATAACTCATTATGGCTGGTCGCTTATTCACCAGGTGCCTTCAGGGCGATTGTATGAGAAATTGGTTAGCCAATAATATCAAATAGAAGTATTTGATATCTTGAGATATTGGCAGGTTTCCGTGCGATTGCCCTGACCGCTACCTTGCTTTATAAGTGCCTGACCATAAAAAGCCGTAAAGATCTGTAATTTATTCCGATAGTGCAAGCCTCTTGCCTGGGCTTGACTAGGCGAGGCGCTTATCCTACTGAAAGGTTATAATTTATTATGACTATAATTTATTATGATTATAATTTATTATGGTTGGATAGTTATTGGTTCTTTCGCTTAAGTGCGTAACCCAAGTGGGCAGCGAATCAATTACACTATCAAGCGAAAAGACCACTTATCTTGCTGATAATCCCAGCAAGGGTAGCAGTTAATATAATACACCATCGAATCGGTATTTGTCATCTATTTTTTTGAAATTATCAATTATTTCTGGAAAATTAACCCTGGTTCAGTGTGATTCGAGCTCAAGTGAGAAATAAACAAACTCAAGATGAGAGATATAAACCAAACTCTATACGATGACGATGATTATTGATGATTTTATCGATTAACCGTATTATAATTCTCAGGCTATGAATGAATTTTCTGCAGGTTTTGTGAAGCAAATACCGACTACCTCCATAGCCTGCCTGGCTATAGTCCTGACGGCAGTCACCTTGTGGTCCCTGCTACTGATCGCTCCGGCCAGGGCTCAGCAGAGTGAAGAGCACACCAGGCAAAGCCTGGTGCGAAAGATTCAACTTGTGGGAGCAAAGAAAGTTTCAAAGAGTAAAATTCTCCAGCAAATGGGCAGGCTGCGGCCTCCTCCGTTTTGGAAATTTTGGCAAGAAGGGCAGGAATTCACTGCCGAAAAACTGGACAGCGACCTTGAGCAGGTTCGGCAGCTTTATCACCAGGAGGGATATTATCGGGTGAAAATCAGTCCGGAAATAGTCGAAGAGGATGAAACTGTGGTCATAATCCTGTATATTACCGAAGGGCCTCCTGTAACCATTAAGGATATTACCTTTGAAATTCGCGATGGAGAGGCGGCTGAATGGGAAGAGCGGTTTCGCCGGATCATCCCCTTGCAGAAAGGGAAAATTTTTCGGGTCAAAGACTATGAGCAGGCCAAGACCGCTATCCTGGAATATCTAGCCAATTCTGGATATCCCAGGGCGAAATTATTCGGTCGAGTCTTGATCCGCGAGAAGGAAAATAGTGCCGCTATTCACCTGCCGGTAGAATTAGGCCCCTTTACCCGGTTTGGTAAAATCCAAGTTATGGGGAATAAAAATATCTCCTTATCCAACATTATGCGCGAGGTAACCTTTGCCGAGGGAGAAACCTTTTCCATGAGCAAAGTTTTTCAAACTCAGTCAAGGATAAACGGGCTTGGATTCTTTCGATCTGTAGTGGTCAGTCCGGTGGATTTGCAGGAAGGATCAGGGCCGGTGGATATTCATATCCTGGTTCAGGAGCGAAAGCCGAGGACCATTGAGGTAGGAGTCGGGTATGGAACAGAGGATCAATTGCGACTCAGGGTCTCAGGGATATACCGAAATATTTTCGGTGGCTCTCGTGAATTGCGCCTCTCCATTGGTCTTTCTGCTCTCTCGGAAGAGGAGGCTTTGACTTTCAGCCAGCCATATTTCCCCGACCCTTCCTCCACCTCTCGCTGGACCCTGTTCCGCCGCCTGGACGAATTCCCCTCTTTCAATGTTACCAATATCTCCAGTGAATTTAGGATTGATCGGGGAATCAGCTCGGCTCTATCAGCAACGGTGGCCTATCGCCTAGAGTCTTCATCTATCGGCGGTCTGTCAGAGGCAGCCCAAAAGGACCAGGAGAAGGTATACTTTCTCTCATATTTTCAAACCGGCCTCAAGTGGAATACTACAGACTCTCCTCTTGATCCAACGAGAGGGGAGCTGGCTTCTTTCTTTGTAGAACCATCCCTGAAAGTTCTTGGCTCTGAGGTGTCTTATGTCAAGGCAACCGCAGAGTATAAACGCTACTATCATCTCTTAGCTAGACCAGTGCTGGCCGGGCGGATACTTATGGGAACGATTCAACCCTTTGGGTTAAATCAGCGGAGAGTGCCGATCATGAAGCGATTTTTTTCAGGTGGGACCCTCAGCGTCCGTGGCTACGACTACCAGCAGCTTGGTCCGCGTTCGGAGAATCAGGAGCCAATCGGAGGGAATTCCTTGATTGAAGGTAATGTTGAGCTTAGGTTTCCCCTGATCGGCAAGCTGTGGGGGGTAACATTTTTGGATTTTGGCAATGTCTTTCTAAGCTCTATGGAATTTGATTTCGGCAGTCTGTCTTACTCGGTGGGTGCAGGCATCCGATACAAGACCATCATCGGCCCTTTGCGGCTTGATTTTGGTTATATCCTCAATCCACAAAAGGAAATAACTACCCCCTATCGTTTTCACCTCAGTATCGGTCAGGCCTTTTAGATGCGTACAAAATCAGTCATTAGAACTCTAGCCATCCTGTTAGGCTGCTTTGGTCTGCTGCTGGGAACAGTGCTGATTGTTCTAGCTCTGGCAACTCAAACCCCATCCTTCCGCGACTGGCTCAAAGGGGTCCTGGTTCGGCAAACCCGTCAACGGCTTGGGCTTTCTCTGTCGGTGGGAAAGGTTAGCGGAAACCTGGTGAGCGGCCTAATTCTGCAAGAGGTAGAGCTGGCTGGCCAGAATGAAGAGCGGCTGAGCCTCGGGGAGTTAAAAATCCGCATCTTGTCAGCCCCTCTCCTAGCCGGCCGGATGATTTCTCCTCTGCTTTCTATCTCAAAGCCGCATCTGACCATAATCCGAACCGAAGAGGGTGCTTGGCGACTTCTTCCCCTGCCGCCATTTCCCAAATCAAGAGATAAGTCGCCTCTGTCTATTTCTGATCTTAGAATCAAACAGCTCCTTATCCAGGATGGAGTCTTGATTTTTCGAGATTACTTCCAGAGGGAATCACCGCGGGAGATTTGCGGTCAAAATATTTGGGCTGATCTTTCCCTCAGGCTCAATCTTCAGACCGAAGGTGGGGGGAGGTGGGAGTCTAAGGTCAGGGACCTTTCCCTGCTGCTGGTCAGCCCATCTCAGATGAAGATACAAAGAATTCAGGCTGATTTGTCCTACCAAACAGGAGAGCTTGCCCTTGGCAGCCTAGAGATCATGACCGCCCAAAGTTGCGCCTGGCTATCTGGCCGACTGAGTATGCCCGCAGGGCCACATACTGAGCCCTCTTTTGACCTGCGGGCTAAGTTTCCTCAAATATCTCTTTTGGAATTAAAGGACATCTTAGCCAAGAATAGCCAAGCCCAAAATAGCCAAGCAGAAAAGCTCTCTTCTAGCCTGCTGCGGCTCTCTGGCCTCAAGGGAGAGGGAAGAGTGCGGGGAAGACTGAGCGATCTTGATTATACCTTTCTCCTTGCCTTTGAGGCAGAGGGGCATAAGGGAGAGTGGCAGTCAAGCGGCAATCTAGATCTTTCTGATCCCCAAAATCCCCGCTATCGCCTGCAAACCCGATGGCGAAAGCTTCCGCTCATCTTGTGGCTTCCGGCAAAGTATCGATCCGATTTTCCCCATTTTCTCGATCTTTGGGTCAGAATCAAGGGAGAAGGGCTTCGATGGGATGAAATTTCCTCTGAAATTGAAGCTGATCTTTCGCCTTGTACCCTTTTTGGCCAGCTAGATAGTGCGGTCAAATTTTCAGGCCTAATGAGCGGACGAAGCCTTCAAATAGAGAAGCTAGAAGTTATCAGCCCCGCTGGTCGGGCTCGGATCGAGGGACAGATGGATCTTCGCCCCCCCTTTATCTATCAGGCTAACCTTTCTTTCCAACAGGTAAACCTAGAGCGGATAAGGCCGCGCTCGTCTGCAAGCCGAGCTCTGGCCCATCGGCCACGATGGGCTTTAGCCTCTCGGCTAGCTGGAGAAGCAAGTCTGCAAGGGATGCTAGGCAAAGGATTTCCTAAGAATTTGCAGGCCGCCGGATCAATCCGCCTTTTCCCCTCATGGGTTGGGAGCAGATTTTTAGATACTCTCCTGCTTCAGGGTGATTTTGAGGCCGGCAGGCTCCATCTGAGTCAGGGGAAAGTGGTCATGGATGGCGCAGCTTTTTCTGTGCGCGGCACAGCCTCCCGACAGCGGCTGTATCTAGTCTGGAATTTATCAGAGCTTGATCTTGCCTTGACTATGCCTGAGCGGCTGGCTAACTTTCCTGCTGGAGTGCTAAGTGGTCAGGGGAAAATCACTGGCAGCTTGCAAAGCCCTGAGATTGAGGCAGATCTTGCTGGCCGTGATCTGACCTATCGAGGCTATCGGGCCTCAAATATACTGCTAAAGGGCAAATTCTCAGGGATAAGGGCATTCCAGAGCCTGAGCTTCGACGCTCAACTCAAGGCATCCTCAATCTGGCATGATGAGCAAAAGCTTCAGGATTCCCTGAAAATTAAAGCTCAAAAGGAGAAAACAGCAATCAGATGGCAAATCGAGGGAACCCAAATAGCTAATCGCATCTGGCGGGCCAAGGGATCGGCGGAAATCTTCCACCCCTGGCAAGTATCGGCTCGGCTGGATGAGCTCTCCTTTCCCCTTGAAGGGGTGATCTGGCAAAATCTTGAGCCAATCCGGATCGAATTGGATGCTGACAAAACTCTCAACGCGGTGCGAATTCTCTCGCTGAGACTAGGGGCAGGGCCAAGATATGTAACGGTACGCGGAGAAATCAGCCGAGGCGGCCAGCAGAAAATGCAGATTCAGATCTTGGGCTTCCCCTTGCAGGAGATATGGCAATGGACCGGGCGGGCAAACTCACCGCTTGGCTCTCTCTCCGGTACTCTGGAGGGCGAGGCGCTACTTGCCGGAACCTTGGCTGATCCTGAAATCAAAGGGAAACTTGAAATTACCGATGGCCGCTGGTCAGCCTTCTCCTTCCGCCGACTGCGCCAGCTATTCAGCTATAGACAAAAGAGCCTGGATATCACTGCTACCTTAAGTCAAACTCTCACTTCTGCTAAGACGGAAAAAGAGACCATCCACCTTGAAGGCAGGGTGCCGATTGACCTTTCTTTTCGTTCTGTTCCGGATCGCTGGTCTTGGCCAGGGATAGAGCTTCGGGGCAGATTTCAGGAGGTTGACCTCTCGTCCATCCCCTCACTGCTTCCGGTGTTTGCTGAGGTAAAGGGAGCTGTCTCAGGAACTGGAGCATTGAGCGGAAGCCTGCGCGATCCCCGCTTTGAGGTAGCGGTGGGGTTTGTCAAAACATCATTCCGAATCAGGCAGCTTGCTCAGGTTTTTCAAGTAAAGAGTGCCCTGATTACGGGAAATAGTCAGCGCATCAGCTTCGAGAATGTTGAACTAGCTGGAAAATCTGGTATAGGGAAGCTTTCCGGCAGCCTGGAGCTGACTGGATTTTCGGTCAAAAGTTTCACCACCAAGGTCAGAGCGCAGAAGTGGGAAATTGCCTACTCTCGCCATACCTATTTTGTTTTAAACGGAGATCTTTTGGCTCAGGGGAAGCCAGAGCAAATCTCCCTCACAGGCAAAATCTCCGTAGCGGAAGGAAAGATCAAATTGAGTGATTTTGCCTTTGGCAAGCAGCAATCTCCTGAAATTCAGATCATACGAGAGACCGAAGACGAGATGAAACTGGTGGAGCAAAAGCCGGCCTTCTTCAAGCCTAGAGTGGCTATGAACATAACCATAAGCATCCCTCGAAACCTGTGGGTCATCGAGGAACAAACCAATATCGAGCTCAAGGGAGAGCTTGGTATTCACAAAAGCTATGGTCAGGATCCGGCTATTAGCGGAAGGATCGAGAGCGTGCGGGGAACCTATAAATTTTATGGCAAGGAATTCATCATCCGAAGAGCACTCATCCAGTTTCAGGGATTGCCGGAAATCAATCCCCTGCTCGATATGGAAACCGTCTACCGGATAAGAGAGACTAACATTTATATCCTGATTACAGGGACCCGTAAAGCCCCGCTGGTCAGACTCCAGAGCGACGACAAGAGCTTATCACAGGATAAGATCATCTCGTTACTGGTCTTTGGCCAGCCACTTGAGAACCTGAATCAAAGAGAGGCAGCCAGCCTCCAGGGCGAGGCGTTCGCCCTGCTGGGAAGGGTAGTGGCTACCCAGGTGCTGGGAATATTCGGCGAAAAATTGCCGGTCGATACAGTGCAAATCCGGGCCTCAAAGGAAGGAACCAGTACCCTTGAAGTGGGCAAGTATTTGACCAGAAACATCTTCGTCTCCTTCGGCAAGGAATTTGGCCAGGAGAAAGGAAGTGAGCAGATAGTGGTAGAATATTACCTCTACAGCAACCTTACTCTGGCGGCTGAGATCCGCAGTGATCAAAACTCCAGTGTGGATCTTATCTGGAAGAAGGATTTTTAAAAATTTCTTCGATGTCGCCTCCTCTATTTGCCGATTCTTAAAAAGACAGCAAGCCGAGAAAATAAAAAATCAGCATGAAAATAAAGGTTTTATCCCCTATCTGCCGATTGAAAAAGGCTCAAAGTCAAAAACAGGGATCAAATACAAAAAGAGAGAGAAAGAATCGTGGAAGCGGAATCCTTCAAGAGATGAGGGAAATTAACCTTTAACATTTTCCAAGGAACCTGACTATGCAAATTAAAAGAAAGTTAACCGAACGGGAACAAAAGCTTCTTCAAATATTAATTAACGAGAGGAATAAAGGGATACAAGAAATCGCCCAATTAGCTAAGACAGATATCCATGACCTTAAAACCATCATTGATTCTGCCATTGATGAGCTGGATCTATCTTTTTTAAACCAAAATAAAGAAATAGACTGTACCTTAATCAGCGCTTACAACGAAAAGCTTAAAAATATCGAACATGCCATTGATCGTCTGGCTGAGGGAAATTACGGATCCTGTCAAAAGTGCGGCCAGCCTATTCCTGAAAAAAGGCTGGAAGCCTTGCCCTTTGCCTTATACTGTGTCAATTGTCAGAAAAAGAAAGAGGAAAAAAACAAAGAAGCGACCCAAAGATCATATCCAATGAGGGAAGAGATCTGAGCTAAAGCTTGTTTTTATTTAAGCAGGATGGATAGCCAGGTAATTAAAAGGTCCGCGAGCTACAATTGATAGCGGAATTGATTCGCTGCCCACTTGTGTTGCGCACTTAGCGAAAGAACCATTAAATTCCAGGCAATTAAAATTCCTTGAGCAGGACCTCCGCTACCTCCCGGCGGTGAGAAACCTGCTGGTTTTGAGCCTCTGGATAGCCAACCGCAACTACGGCCATGAGCTCAAAATTCTCAGGCAGAGCTAAAAGCGTTCTTACCTCAGCACTGCTTTTCAGTATCTCCCCGAGCCAGACAGCCCCAAGCCCCAGGGCATGGGCCGCAAGCAGCATATTTTGCACACAGGCCCCTATGGCTTGATAGTCCTTAATTTCATTATACATTGCCTCCCGATCAATAAACACTGCAATGCAGGCTGAAGCAGCCTCGATAATCTGCCCATAGTGGGTAAATTGAGCTAGGCGACGACGCCAGCCCGCATCCTGAATAATCACAAATCGCCAGGGTTGATTGTTAAGGCCAGAGGGAGCCCAGGTTCCGGCTCTCACCATCTCAAGCAAAAGCGCTCTATCTACCGGCTGGCCGCTATAGCTGCGGATGCTCCTTCGACTGTAGATTCCTTCTAGTAAATCCATAAGTAAAAACCTCTTGTGATAAGGGGAAAACCCTTATCGAGTAAGGGTTTTCCCCTTAAAAACCCCTTTCCTAAAACTTTTAATAATCTTAACCACTCATAACTTCCGATTGTCAATTACCCGCCTGGCTTTGCCCGTAGTTCGCTCCAAAGTACGAGGCTCAACCAAGGTAACCTTGACATTGAGTCCCAACAAGGAAGAAATTTTCTTTTGAATGCGGTTTTGAAATTCCTGCTGAAGCTTCATTTCATCATAAAAAATCTTATCGGACACCTCAAGCCGCACCTCCAGGGTATCAAGAGCACCCTCTCGGTCGACGATCAATTGGTAGTGAGGCTCAGCACCCTCTTCTTCCAGCAGAATGTATTCAATCTGAGAAGGGAAAACATTTACCCCTCGGATAATCAGCATATCGTCCGTGCGACCACTAACCCGGGCCATGCGGACAAAGGTTCGCCCACAGGGACAAGGATCAGTAAGTAGACGAGTTATATCCCCTGTCCGGTAGCGAATCATAGGCAAAGCCTCTTTGGTAATGGTAGTCAGAACCAGCTCTCCCTCCTCGCCCAGTGGCAGTCGCTCTCCAGTATCCGGATTTATGATCTCGGCAATAAAGTGATCTTCCTGAATATGGAGGCCACACTTATACTGGCACTCTCCAGCTACCCCAGGGCCGATGATCTCGCTCAGGCCATAATTGTCCGTGGCTCTGATATAGAGGCTTTCCTCAATTTTCTTGCGAATGCCCTCCGACCAGGCCTCGGCACCAAAGCAGCCGATCTTTAGCGAAAGCTCATTGGGATGGACACCCATCTCCTTCATGACCTCGGCAATATGGAGGGCATAGGAAGGGGTACAGACTAAAACCGTAGTTCTGTAATCCTTCATGATCATGATCTGCTTTTCCGTGTTTCCACTAGAGACAGGAATAACCGAGGCGCCTAGCCGCTCCACACCGTAGTGCAGACCAAAAGCACCTGTAAAAAGACCATAGCCGAAAGCGATCTGAATGACATCCTCAGAACTTACCCCCGCGGCAACCAGAATGCGGGCCACCAGGTTACTCCAATTCACCAGATCGCCTCTGGTATAGCCAACAACCGTGGGTTTCCCCGATGTGCCGGAGGAGGAATGAATGCGGACCACTTCCCGCAGCGGTACAGCAAACATGCCATAGGGGTAATTATCACGCAAGGCGGATTTGCGAGTAAAGGGAATCCTAGCCAGATCATCCATAGTTTTGATTTCCTCAGGGAGGATACCGGCCTGATCAAAGAGCTGGTTATAGAAACGTACACTCCGGTAAGCCCGATTCAGCGTGGCCTGCAACCTCTCAAGCTGTAATTGTTCCAGATCGGTCCGATCCATGGATTCATACTCTTTCTCCCACATAGGCATGCTCCTTACAGGTCTTATTCCCAAATCTCTTTTTTGGATTTTCCAAGATATGCCCGCACAATCTCCTGATTTCCCAGGATAGTGGCTGCTTTCTCCTGCAAAACAATCTTTCCCGTCTCCATCACATAAGCCCGGTCAGCAATCCTGAGAGCCCGCATCGCGTTTTGCTCTACCAGAAGAATCGTCGTTCCCCGCTGGCGAAGCTCTGCAATCACCTGCATAATCTCATTAACTACCTTGGGCGCTAGCCCCATTGATGGCTCATCCAGCAGCAAAAGCTTTGGTGAGGCCATCAGAGCCCGACCAATGGCCAGCATCTGAGCCTCCCCTCCGCTCAGATTCCCAGCTGGCATGTGCCGACGCTCAAACAGGGCAGGAAAGAGTGAAAAGATGGTTTCAAGGTCCTGCTCAATGCTTTTTTTACTTATCCTGCCGAGCCGCTGATAAGCTCCAAGTTTCAAATTATCAATCACCGTCAAAGGGTTAAACACCTGCCGCCCCTCAGGAACATGACTGATTCCACATCGAACGATCCGGTGAGGGGTAAGCCTGGTAATGTCCTGCTTTTCAAAAAAGACCTCTCCATCCATCTTTTTTATCAGACCACAGATCAGATTTAAGAGGGTAGTCTTGCCCGCTCCGTTAGCCCCGAGTAGAGCCACGATTTCCCCTGTCGAGACATGGAGAGAGACATTTTTCAAAACATGCACCTGTCCGTAATAAGCATTAATACTCTTGAGCCTCAGCATCGCTTTGAGTCTCCATCTCGCCCAGATAGGCGGCAATGACTTTCGGATCAGACTGAATATTGCGGGGAATATCCTCGGCAATCTTGCGGCCATACTCTAAAACCATGATCTCATCCGAAACATCCATGACTAGTTCCATGTCATGCTCGACGATCATCAAGGCTATCCCTCGGTTGCGGATCTGGAAAATCAGCTCAGCAAGCTGGCTGGTTTCTCTAGTATTTAGACCAGCCGCAGGCTCATCAAGGAGAATAAGCTTGGGTTCAGTGGCCAAGGCTCTGGCGATCTCCAAAAGCCGCTGGTGTCCGAGAGGAAGACTGCTTGCGGCTGCCTGGGCCTTATCCTGAAGCCCTACAAAGGCCAAAGTCTCAAGGGCCTGCTCACGAATTCGCCTCTCTTCGGCCCGCATCGCAGGAAGCCGCAAAGAGGAGGCGAAAAATCCACTCCGTGATCTGATATGGCGGCCCATCATCACATTTTCGAGAACCGTCATGGTGTGGAATAGTTGAATGTTCTGAAAGGTCCGCACTAGGCCAAGCTCGGCAATACGGTATGGTTTTAGGCCGGTGATCTTCTGCCCCTGAAAGTAGATCTGACCGCAGGTGGGAGGTATAATCCCACTGATCACATTGTAGACCGTGGTCTTACCAGCACCATTCGGTCCGATAAATCCCTTAATGCTCTTTGGCTTGACGATAAAGCTCAGGTCTTGGATAGCTTGTACGCCGCCAAAATTCTTGCTAAGTCCCCTCACTTCAAGCAAAGGCTCCACAGCAGCCAACATATTCTTATGATCCTTGTGATCCTTGTCCTGTTAATTTTTCCCACCCTAGGCTAATCTTTTGACTCATCCCCTGCGGCATGAAAATAATGGCTAGAATCAGTACCAGCCCATAGACCAAAATATCATACTCGGCGAACACATCCAGAAGCTGAGGTAACATGGTCAGGATCGCGGCTCCCAGCACTGCCCCCCAGATACTGCTCATTCCACCTATCACCCCCATAGTCAATAGGCGGATTGACTGGGTCAGTCCAAAGTCCGGCGGGCAGAGAAAAGTAGAATAGTGAGCAAAGATACTGCCGGCAACTCCTGCATAGACGGCACTGATAACAAAGACCTGTGTTTTGAATTTAGCAATATCCACGCCAATGGAATGGGCAGCTATCTCACTGGCATGTATGGCCCGCAAAGCCCGGCCTACCCGTGAATTAACCAGATTGAGAGCCAGATGCATCAGCAGCAGGGCAATGCTCCAGGTGAAGTAGTAATAGTTGACCTCCTTCAGCTCACGGCTGTTCAAAACATAGCCCAAGATGCTCAGCTTAGCCACGCTGAGCCCTTCAGAGCCTCCAGTGATGGCCAGATTGCTGAACAGGGTTAAGAAGATCATCCCAAGACCGAGGGTAGCCATAGCCAGATAATGCCCCTTCAGCTTTAAAATCGGCTCAGCCAGAATATAAGCTACCACCGCGTTCAAGCCGATGGATAGAGCAAATCCAAGCCAGGGAGAAAGACCATAGCGGATAGTTACAATCCCAGATGAGTAAGCCCCTAGACCGAAAAAGGCGGCATGTCCCAAAGAAATCTGCCCAGCATAGCCCATGAGAAGATTCAAACCAATGACCACAATGCTACTTATGCCGGCCAGCACCAGCACACTGAGATAATAATCACCTGCTTCAAACCGCCGCAAAATCAGCGGCAAACTCAGCACCAGCAGGCAAAAAAGGAGAAAGTGAAACTGCTCAATTACTTTCCAGACCCTCTTGATCATCAAACCCGCTCCCCGCTTCTGATGAAGAGGATCCCCTGCGGCCTGATCAGAAGCACAGCCAGCAGGATACAGAAAGATAGAGCGTTTTTATAGTTTGACGAGATCAGCCCAGCACCAAGCTCCTCAACCACACCCAACACAAACCCACCGACCATGGCTCCTACATTGTTGCCTAAGCCACCGACAATAGCCGCACAAAACCCCTTCAGCCCGAAGGTTACGCCGCTGTCATATTTCATACCAAAAGGTGCCAAAACACCGCCCGCCACAGCACCTAAAGCCGCGCTAAGGCCAAAGGAGAGGATGACCATAGTCTGCACATTAATCCCGACCAGCATAGAGGCTTTCTTGTTAGCTGAGCAAGCAGTCATCGCTTTGCCATGAGTTGTCTTTTCATAAAATAAATGTAATACTCCCATAGATATTAGGGCGATAACCAGAATCCAGACATACTGCCGGTCGAAAATGGCGCTGAAAAAGCGGTAGGGTTGACCACAAGAAAAAAAGGGGACGAATAGATCGTTCCGTCCCCAAATTAACATAACGGAGCCTCGAAAAAAGATCGAGGCTCCGATGGTAGCCATAATCTGGCTGATAACACTGCCATCCCGAAGAGGATGAATCATGAGCACCTCCATCAGGATACCGACTGCGGCTACGGCCAGCACACTAAATCCGAACGAAACCGGCAGGCTCAGGTGGGCACGGTTGTAGAGAGTGGACATAAAAACCGCACCTAACATCACAAACTCACCCTGAGCAAAGTTAATGATATCGGTCGATTTGTAGATAATGGTGAACCCAAGAGCAATCAGAGCGTAAATGCCACCGTTAGTAATACCGTTAATCAGATACTGAAGGAGTTGATCAGCAAACTTCATAGAGGCAGCCAGCTTTCCTTTTTCCTAACTCTTTTGGAATTACTCAAGGTAGGTCCATTTACCATTAACAATCTTAATCATGACCAGAGATTCTGGACCAAGGCCGTGGTGATCCTTTTCGGAAAAGTTAAACACACCGCCGATGCCGACGAAATTTTTAGTCTTCTCAATCTCATCCCGAATCCGGTTTATATCATCACCAGCCTTCTCAATGGCCCGGATCACTATATTGAGAGCATCCCAGGCATGGCCGCCAAAGGTGTCAGCCGTAGTGTTATATTTGGCCTTAAAATCAGCGGCATACTTGGCCAGAACTTTCTTCTGCGGATCGGTATCCGGCAGGGAATCAAATACCAGCAGACGGCCTGCCGGAAAGATTATTCCTTCGGCTGCCTCTTTGGCCTGTTCGATAAACTTCATGCTGGCAATACCGTGGCTCATGAAGATCGGAATGGTCATGCCAAGCTGCCGAATATTGGAAGCTACCTTGGCTGAGCCCTTATCCGTGCACCAGACAATCAGGGCCTGGGCATCAGTTCCCCGGATCTTGGTTAGCTGAGTGGTCATATTGGTGTCATCCTCACTGAATTTCTCCCTAGCCACAACCTCAATCCCAAATTCAGGCGATAGGGAATCGACCTGAACCAGCCCACCAGAGCCAAATCCACCCTCTACTGACATAAAGGCGATCTTCTTAATCCCCTGCTTCTTCATATAGCCCAAGATCTTAGCCATAGCCTGCCGATCAGTCTGAGGGGTCTTGAACACCCATTTTTTCGGAGGATCGGTGATTTCGATTCTAGCCGCGCAGGAGATATTGGGAATTTCATTATTTTGGATGGTTTCAATAATAGCCATGCTTTCTCCACTGGTGCTAGGGCCGATGATCGCCAAGACCTTATCCTTTTTGACTAGCTTATTTACGCTCTCGATAGCCTTTTGAGTGTCCGAAGCCGTATCGTAGAAAACCAACTCCAGGGGATGGCCATTGATCCCGCCAGCCTTGTTAACCTGCTCAACCACCATCTCAGCGGTCTGCTTCTCCGGCGTGCCAAGGGCAGAAGCCTTGCCCGAGATGTCGAAAATGGCCCCGATTTTATATGGCTTTTTACTTTCGGCAGAAAACGCAGTTTGAACCAAAAACAAACCAGAAACTACACACATGACCAAGATTCCAAAAAGCTTACCCTTTTTCCGTCCCATTTCAAACCCTCCTGACAATATTTTATAAACTTACCTGAGCTTACCCGCTAGATAAAGTTAGCTGTGCTGCTAGCAGGCTCTGTTAGTTATGGATTAGATTATTTCCCTCTGGTAAGATTTCCTACAGATTACTCAATTCCTGATCGCTAATAGTTGATATCCCGCTCTCCCTTAGCACTCGGAGAGCCTCGTTCATATCATCGAACCGAAAGATAATGATGGCCTTGTCGGTCTTTTTCTCCAAAAATCCATATAGATACTCCACATTGAGTCCTGCGGCCTTCAGGACGTTGAGCACCGTGGCCAGCCCCCCGGGCTCATCAGGGATCTCGACCGCAATGACATCATTTTTATTCACGGTCAGCCCGGCGCTTTTCAACACCGTATAGGCTTTCTCTGTGTCATTGACGATCAGGCGAACAATGCCAAAATCTGAAGTATCAGCCAGGGAAATAGCCCGAATGTTGATCTTGTGATCTCCAAGCAACTGGGTTACCTCAGCCAGCCGGCCTCTCCTGTTTTCCAGGAAAATGGAAATCTGCTTGACGATCATATCTTCCCCCTCTCTCTGTTCTATGCTTTTGCACTTTTTCTTCGAATCCTTGGTTTTAATGGATTTGCTATTAGAGATAATTTTCAAGGATTTCAAGGCGTTAAGAAATTTCTGCAAAAGTGTAGTCTATGTTTACCTTATCTTTAATCTTCCTTCAGGTTTCTCCTATCCTGAACCCGTACTGCCTTGCCCATGCTTCGCTCGATAGCGTGCGGCTCGACCAGCTTAATCTTGGTGCTGATGCCAAGAACACTTTCCAGCTCATTCTTGATCTTTCTTTCAAGCTCCTCAAACTTTTTAACCTCATCGGCCAGGTTCCCTTCCGAAACCTCAACCCGGATCTCGATGTCATCCAGGGTCCCCTTACGGTCAACCACGATCAGGTAATGAGGAGCCACCCCCTCGATCTTGACCAGAACATCCTCGATCTGAGAGGGGAAGACATTCACTCCCCTAATAATCAGCATATCGTCGGTCCGGCCCGTAACTCTCTTCATTCGCACCAGGGTCCGCCCACATTCACAGGGCTCAGGGTCGAGCACGGTAATATCGCGGGTTCTGAATCGGATGACCGGGAAGGCCTCTTTGGTCAAGGTGGTGATCACCAGCTCCCCCTCTTGGCCATAAGGCAGCACCTGCCCAGTCTCAGAATCGATAACCTCTGGTAGGAAGTGATCTTCATTGATGTGCAGCCCCTTCCTGTATGGGCACTCACTGGCTACCCCTGGGCCGATGATCTCGGTCAGACCGTAGATGTCAAGAGCCAGAATCCCAAGCTTTTTCTCGATTTCAGCCCGCATACTCTCAGACCAGGGCTCTGCCCCAAAGAACCCAACCCTCAACTTCATCGTCCTAAGATCCACTCCCATCTCTTCAGCCACTTCAGCCAGACACAGACTGTAGGACGGAGTGCAGCAGAGGGCATCGGTGCCGAAATCCTGCATGATCATGATCTGCCGCTTGGAATTTCCGCCAGAGATGGGCACAACCGAAGCCCCTATCTTCTGGGCACCGTAGTGGACGCCAAGCCCGCCGGTAAATAGGCCATAGCCATAGGCATTTTGGACTACATCTTTTTCGCTCACACCGCCACAGCGCAAGGTCCTGGCCATGACCGTAGCCCAAAGATCAAGATCATTGCGAGTGTAGCCTACTACCACCGGCTTTCCTGTGGTTCCAGAAGAAGAGTGAATCTCAACCACCTCATCCATTGGCCGACTAAATAGGCCAAAGGGATAGGTATCCCGAAGGTCCTGCTTGGTCATGAAGGGGAGACGAGCCAAGTCCTTGAGGCTTTTGATATCCTCAGGTCTTACTCCATGCTCGGCAAACCTCCTCTGATGGAAAGGGACAGTCGCATAGACCCGCTTGACCAGATCACGCAGCCGCTCGGTCTGAAGCGCTTCCATACTCTTTCGATCCATACACTCTATCTTTTCATCCCAAAATCCTTGAGCTATATTAGCTTTCATAACTTTTCTCCATGCTCTTCTCTCGCCCTAATTGGAAGGCCTGTTCATTCATCTGCCGGCTCTTAGCCGGAACATGCAAGCCAATCACCCGAAGCCACCTATCTTCAGGGATATCCGGCAAGAGCCTGGATAAGGCACCTAAGAGAACCATATTCATGGCCCTCTTACTTCCTGCCTGCTCGGCCAGCTCGGTCCCCTCAATTAACCGGACCTGCCGGCCACTTTTCTGCAACAGAAGCTCAATGTCAGCAGGATACTCCGCAAGGCCTGTGCTGACTGGAGCAGGATTGATTCTCAGATTGTTTACCAGAATATGCCCCCTCGGCTGGACAAAGTTTACCCAGCGAAGGGCTTCCAGGAGTTCAAAAGAAAGCAGAAACTCAGCCTCACCCTCCCTGATCAGTGGAGAAGCAACCGCCCGGCCAAAGCGAACATGGGTAGAGACGCTTCCTCCCCGCTGAGACATGCCGTGTACTTCGCTCTGCTTAACCTCAAATCCTGCCTCCTTGCCCACATCAGCCAAGATTTTACTAGCCAAAATAATCCCCTGACCCCCTACTCCAACGATCAAAATGTCCTGTTTCCCGTTCATAGTATTTAATACCCTGCCCCTCGCTCATAAGTATGAGCAACAAGTATGAGCCCAAATAAGTATGGTACACGCTTTAAGCATCTATTAAAGCCCTTACCCTCTCCTGGGGGCAATAGCGACAGCGGCAAACCCTTCTGCCCCTTGCCCTCTCCCTGGGAGCAATAACTAAATCTTAAGCCCCCACCTCCAGTGATGGAACCTTATGCTGGGGGGGACAAAAAGGGTAAGAACCACCCCTTGCCGAGGTGGTAGCCTAAGGCTGCCGCCTCGCAATCGAGCCTCGCGCGCAAGCATAGCGCCGTGCAGGAGGCAAGTTTACTAAGTGGTTCTTTCGCTAAGTGTTTAACACAGATGCACAGTGGATCAATTGGGCTATCAATTGTAGGTGCAGGCCTTGTGCCCGCCGCAAGCTTGCGCATTTTATTAGCGAAAAGACCACTAAGATGAGAATATGATAAACTATATCTTATAGTTAAATCTCTATCGCTCTTATATATCAGACACCATAAACCCTATATCAGAACAACCATAACCCCTCGAAGGGCTTAGCTCTTATTATGGTTATGTCTCTCAATGGTAGCTAATAAATAAGAGCGATTTCTATAAATCTTGATGGAATCAATTACTAACCGCTCTTATGGCTCCACGACTGCAAACCTGCTCGCAGACCGGACAGCCATTGCACAAGAGCGGATCAATCAGCACCTTCCCTTCATTTCCCAAGCTCATGGCTGGGCATCCCAATTTCAAACACCTCTTGCATCCGCTACAAAGCTCCGCATCCACCTGACGCTGGAGATAGCGCTCGGCGCTATTTCTCGAAAGCAGGGCGCAAGAGCGCCTCGATATGATCAGCGATGGCTCTGCAGCCGCTATTTCCTGATCAATAATCCGACTCAATTGGGCAAGGTCATACGGATCAACCACCTCTATCCGGCTTATGCCCAGGGCTTTGGCCAAGGCGACCAAATCCACAGCTTGGGTCGGATGGCCCTTGAGGGTATAGCCTGTGCCGGGATGATGTTGAAATCCGGTCATGGCTGTGGTCCGATTATCGAGAATAATAACCGTAGTGGTCCCCTGATTATAGACCACATCCAAAAGGCCGGTTATACCGGAGTGGATAAAGGTAGAATCTCCGATCACAGCCACAACAGGCTGAATGTCTGATCCCTGGGTGGCTTTGTTAAACCCGTGTGCAGTCCCGATACTGGCTCCCATACAGATACACAGGTCCATAGCCTCAAGGGGTGGCATCACTGATAGTGTATAGCAGCCGATATCCCCCATAGCCCGAATCTTTTTCCGACTCAGGGTATAAAACAGCCCTCGATGTGGACACCCAGGACACATGACCGGAGGCCGAGGCGGGATGCTCACACCAGGATTAAACACCTCCCGTGGAGAATCTTTTCCAAATGCCTTAGCTACAATCTCCGGGGTCAACTCTCCGGTATCAGGAAGAAGCGATCTTCCACCTTCAACGGTAATGCCAAGCGCCCGCACCTGATCCTCGATAAATGGAGTCAACTCCTCAACTACGTACAATTTGCCAACCTTAGCGGCAAAATCTTTAATCCGCTCTCGCGGCAGAGGATAACTCAAGCCAAGCTTCAGAAAGGAAGCCTCAGGCAAGACCTCACGCGCATACTGATAAGCCACCCCTGAGCTGATAATTCCGATCGAAAGATCATTGAGCTCGCAGCGGTTCCATTCACTAGCTTCAGACAACTCCCTAAGCGATTTGGCGCGCTTTTTCACCAGCACATGCCGCCCTCGGCTATGGGCCGGAATCATCACATATTTTTGTGCATCTTTAGAAAAGGGCGGCCGCGGCACCACCTGCCGCTCATCTGCCACGACGATCAGAGATTTAGAGTGAGAAATTCGGGTCGTTAGGCGCAACAAAACAGGAGTATCATACTGCTCGCTGATAGTCAGGCCAAAGCCGACCATATCTTTGGCCTCTTGACTATCTGAAGGCTCAAGGAGAGGAATTTGGGCAAATTGGGCGAAAAAGCGATTATCCTGCTCATTCTGTGAGCTGTGCATCCCAGGATCGTCAGCCGTAATAATCACTAGCCCAGCATTCACGCCAGTATAGGCTAGAGTCATCAGCGGATCAGCAGCCACATTCAGCCCAACATGTTTCATAGCTACCAGCGTTCTAACCCCAGCCAGGCTAGCTCCGATGCCTACCTCTAAAGCTACCTTTTCGTTCGGTGACCACTGAGCATAAATTTCTGGATAGCGGGCAATATTTTCAAGAATCTCAGTGCTCGGTGTGCCTGGATATCCAGCCGCAAAGCCTACTCCAAATTCATACGCCCCGCGGGCTACAGCCTCATTTCCTGACAGCAATATCTTCATGGGTGGCGACTCCAAATGAACAAGATGAATTATCTGATGTTACTGATGAATTATTGGGACAGATCGAGTTATTTCCTTATTAATTTCATCACCAGTGGCTTGATTTAAAACCGCCACACTCCAGCAAGAGTTAACCGACAAAGTGATTAAACATTTTTGATAGCTAACCCGGCAAGCTGGGATTTTACCTTGGATTCTTTAAATTTTAGCTTTGTAACTAATTGATTTTTATAACTTATCTTTGAGCTTGTGCCTTATCCTTGTATATCTTCGCTTATCTTGTATTCTCCAAATTTTAAAGCCGGGGTATTCAGAGAGAAAAACTTCTTATTCTTTATCGGCAGGTTCTTACCCAAAATAAGGGCAAAGATGGGCTTTACCCGCGCAGGTAGCGGGTAAAGCCCATTATATAATTTAGGATAGATTAACTATCACAAATATCACAATAAATTAGATTAGAACTTTATAGTCATCTCAACCCGACCCCAGACTGCATTATCAGTAGAGACCTTAGTAGGATTAGTGTCGACATAGTAATTACCAGATTGGAAATACTGGACCAGCGCATGGCCAGAAACCGATGGGGTAAATTTATAAGCAACCTGCGCCTGGGGACATCGACCACGAACCTTGCTGGCACCACTCGGCGCTTCATTAGCCGCTAGATAGAGATAACCCAAGCTGGCTGTCATATTGGGGAAGGGATTGGTTTTGAGATCAACCTCATAAATCAGATGATTGGTCCAGGTTCCATCGTCTTTGTCAAGTTTAGTGAGGTTAGCCAACAGATCGCCATACCCGTACTTGGGGAATTCGCTGTAGAACCCATCCCAAGCCTCGTTTTTATCCTTGGTATCAGAATCATCCCCAGAGGTGTAATATGCACCCAACTTGATGCTGGGCTTGGTAGTAACCTCCGGCATAGCATAAGTCAAGGTAGCCAGGCCGCCGATGGCATCACGGTCTAGGTCTTTCCCTCTCTTGTCGTATGTTCCAAACTCCTTGGCTACTTCGGCGGCATAGGTAAGGTTTTCGATCAGCTTACCGCTTGCCCGAACACCAACAGCAGTAGTACTGTTCTTGAGAGATGGATCTCTTTGCTCCCGCTGGAGGCCATAGAGATCTAAGGTATGATCCGCCAAGCTCTTATTGGTGATATACAGGCCATATACATCCTCATCATCAATGAGGTCATATTTTTTCTCATCTGGTTTGGCCGTGAATAAATCAACAGTGTTCGGACCAAAAACGCCGGATAGCTTGATGGCATCAAAATAAATGGTCCGGGAACCATCAGCAGGCGTTCCCTCAAACACCAGGAACCCTTCTCCATAGGTCAGATCCTGGCGGCCGATCTTGAGGTTCAACGGAGTTCCCAGGAAATCCTTGGCTTCAAGATAGGCATTGTCTATCATTAAATGGTTAGTCCACTCCGCTTTAGCTGAGCTGTCGTTATAAGTAGTATCCGGACGACCCCAGCGAGGTTCGGTGGCCAGACGGACGTAGCCGCTATAGCCTTCCTCGACCTCTCCCTTAATCCAAAGGCGGATTCGGTGACGATAAAATTGCTCATTATCATATGATTTGCTGTTCAAATCAGCATTATTTTTTGTAACCTGCCCCCTAATCCGCATATCTCCACCAACAGAGACCTTGTTTACTGCCTCTTCGGCTCTGCATAAACCTACCAAACCAATTATCAGGATAATGCTTAAAAATCCAGACAGTAGTTTTTTCATTCCTTTCCCCTTATAACCTCAAAATATAATTAAGTGATCACTATCAGATTGAATTTATCAAACCCAAAAATAATTGATTCTCTTCTATCACCCCCTTCGGTTGCCGAATTTACCTTAAGAATTAAAGTAGTTTGCCCATCCTCCATCGTTAATTTTTGGTACTCTTATCTTGAGCTCAGAAAATCATAAATAAAAGACCACTCTATTTCATATAGAGTTAGACCCTGAGCAAAAGACATGGAGGATATAAAATAATATGACTGTGCCTATCCCGGAAAACTGATAGGCTGAAAGCACATTCTCATCCTGCCTTCCCTCAATTAGCGAAGCGATGGCAGAATAAAGCCTACCTCCCATAAGGGTTTTTAACTTTCTCTGAATAGACGATCAATAGATTCTGGTGATAAGCAAAATGTATAGTTTATATTATGAAAGCCTATACTTTAATTGAAGCGAATGCATTGGAAAGCTGATAATTACTCTTCTCTAGCCTAATAATTTAGGCTCTCTTTCTTATTAATAAGTTGAAATAATTGAACTCTTTTCCATAAAATCGGTATTGCATTAAAATCAGATCAATCATTTTCCACATTAAATATATTCGAGAGTTAGGTATATGTCAATATAAAAAATACAGATGTTCCCCATGTTGAAAAAATAATGTTGAAAATATAAAGGGGAGGAGAGAAAATAAAGAGAGAAGAAAGT
>JAILZY010000144.1 GCA_023512255.1 bacterium
AAGCTTTATATTCCAGAATGTTAACTCACACATTTTGTGAAAGTTAACTGATTGATTTTAAAATGCAATCAAGCATTTGCTCTGGCATAAGGTTTTAATATCATACTCTTACTTACCATGCTCTTATTATTGCTACCAGTCAGGATTTTATCGGTACCAGTCAGGATCAGGATCAGCGAAGATCTCTTCTCTGGCCTCACATTCTTTCAAAAAGGCTAGATCCTTAGGATCGAGCTTGCGGTTTTGCTCCCAAGATAGAGCCAGTTGTACTAGCCTTTTAAAATCCTCATGATGCTCCACAACCCTTCGCTCTCCATGATCTTTGGTGCTGTTGGTAGTGATCATGAACTCCCAGTCAGAGGATTGCAAGATAAGCAGCTCCCTGACACACTGGCGAAGAATTCTACGCAACAGAGGAGGCTTTCGACCCGGAAAACGATTGGCCAGATCCCGCATGTCTTTTTCCGCCTGGTAAATTCTCTCCCAGACCCACTCAATGGCCGGATTAATCCAGGTGCTGCTGTCCGCCCCCCTTCCCCAGGAAGACTCGGGCAGTTCGATGAATGGTGAGGAAGGATGCTCGGCCTGGTAAGCAGAGCAGGTCGTAATCCTCATTTCTGGATCATGGTGAATCCACTTCAGCAGTTGATAGAGCCAGGCAGGTCCCTCAAACCACCAGTGGCCGAAGAGCTCAGCGTCGAAGGCTGCTACTTTGAGCCCAGCCTGAGCGGTTTTCAAAAACTGGCTCTTGAGGGTTTTCTTGATGGTCCATTTATAGTGGCCTGCATGCCGAATAATTAGCTCTCTGGCTGTTTCGGGAACGTAGATGTCCTTATAGGCCAGGTCCAGTTTTTTGTCGGTAATTCTCCAATAGCGGTTTCCGCTTCCCCATTGTTTTTTGTGGAACTCAAGGTAGTTACCATCTCCTGGGTAGCCGATCTCAAAATTCCAAATCTGCTCGGAAAGATTAGTATCCCGAACAAAGAGGGTCATGGGGGTATGCATCCCGTGATCAGGCAGACAGTAAGTATTCCAGGGGATTTTGTTAACCTGAGGGGATGGGCTTTTCCTTAATTGCTCTTGATCGATAATTGAGTAGAGAATCCCATTTTCTCCCAAAAACTGTTCTATCCCTGGCCGATAGCGGGCTGGCTGATTTCGGCGGTGAGTTAGGGGATAGACCCAGTGGCCGGCTGGCCGATAGCCGCACTCAGGCAACCAAAACCCTTTTGGGGCGCGGCCAAAGAGCCGCTCATAACTTGCCTTAGCCATCTTAATCTGGGCATTAATGCTTGTGTCTTCCCCCAGAGCCGGCAGATAGCCATGAGTTGCCCCACAGGTGATAATCTCGATATGGCCATCATCCTGGAGTTGACGAAAGGCCTGGATAATATTCCCCTGATACCGATCAAGGAACAGGCGCAAGGTTTTTGAGTAGAATTTATCCCATAGGGTAGCAAGCTTGAGCATCTTAGAATTATTGTGGGCAGCAAAGGTTTTTCGGTCTTCGCGGCTTAAGCGGATTTTGCGGTCGCAGTAGTCTTGAAACCCTTTCACAAAGTAGGGGCTGATGAGCTGCTCGGCCAGTACCGGTGAGATGTTGATGGTTATCTGGGGTGAGATCCCTTCCCTGATCAGCCGATGCATGATGTTTAGTAGCGGTATATAGGTTTCGGCAGTCGCCTCATACAGCCACTCCTCATTAAGGTGGTCATGATGGAGTACATAGGGGATGTGAGAATGAAGGATTAAGATATAAGTGCCGCAGAATTCAGTGCTCATAGGATTACCATCTTTCTCTGTAAAATTCTGGGAATTCCGTAAAACCTTTAGAAAAAATTTTCAGTATTGTTCAATATTGTATAGAATTAATCTTAGTTAGTCAACCTATTATCAACAAATAAAAGATTTACACTCTCCTGGTTTTCTGATAGAATTTTTTGATAAAATTATTTGCTCTTTTAAGTTAAACAGGTACGCTCGATAGATAAAAGCGGATCATCAGAAGGTTACATAAAGACTAAATTCCCTAACAATTATGATGTATGGACTGGATATAGGCTATGGCCAAAGCGGTTTTTATTTTTGGTGGCTGTCGCAGTGGAAAAAGCTCTTATGCGGTTGAGCGGGCAAAGGGATTTGCCCGCGTCAGCTACCTGGCAACCTCAAAGATCTTAGATGAGGAAATGGAGCAGCGCATTCGCCGGCATCGGCAGATGAGGCCCAAGGAGTGGCAAACCGTTGAGGCTCCATACGGACTGAGTGAGGCTATTCGGCAGGCTGGCTCAGAATCTGAGCTGATTATTGTTGATTGCCTGACCATGTATCTGGCTAACCATTTCGACGGGCATAAGGGGCTAGAAACACCAAACGAGCAGGAGCTATTTGAGACCTGGCTGAGGACTGATACCAGGCAGATTATGGCTGCCGTGAGGGCTGCCTCGGCCAGTGAGGTTTTGCTCATCAGCAATGAGGTTGGCTTAGGTATAGTCCCGTTAGGTGCCCAGACGAGGTTCTTTCGGGATATGTGTGGGCTGATGAATCAATGGATAGCTGCACAGGCTGATGAGGTGATCAAGATGGAGGTAGGATTGGCCACGCGGCTAAAATAACGGGCACAAAAGATGCGAGGTTTCCTTGAGTTTGAGTTGATGATTAAATATCAGAGATTAGTCAAAGGCGCTTTAACGATCGCTCTTTTTTTAGTCCTAGTGCTGCCCCCCCCAGGGGGGCAACGTCCAGCCTGGGCTGCCAAAGCGAAAATTGTTGATTTTACCCTTACCCGAGGGAAGGATTACCTGTATGTCGATGCCAAGGTGAAAGGAGCCTTTACCTCAGGCATCAGTGAGGCTATTGCCAGCGGCATTCCGACTACCTTCAAGTATTACCTTGAGCTGGTCAGCCCCCGGCAGCTATGGTTTGACAAAAAACCGATTAAGAGGCTGATACAGCACAAAGTTGAATATGATACCTTAAAGAAGGAGTATCAGGTTACCTTAGACGATGGAATCACTCCCCAGGTGAGGGTTACCAGGGATGAGGAGGAAATGAAAAGGTGGATGGCCAGTATTGAATCCTTTAAGTTTCTCCCTGCTCATCGCTTGCCTGCCAAGAGCAGTAAATATATAGTCAGACTGAAGGCTGAGATGAAATGTATTAAGGTGCCCTTTCCCCTGAATTATTCATTCCCTTTGAATTATCTGCTATCATATTTGGTCTCATTTTTGGATGTCGATACCTCCTGGGTAGCCGCACCCATCCCGGCTACCGTATCCGATAAGGCAGCTAGAATTCAAGCCCCTGATCCGGCCTCTCACCCAACAGAGTGAAACACTGAAATAAAATCTCAATTAAACAATCAAATAAACATACAAACATAGGACAAGAAACCTATTCTAAGAATTTCCAGCTGAAGGGGAGAAATGGATAAGATCGAAGGCAAAAACCAAAGGTGGAAGGCTATTATCGGCCTAATTTTATTGATCATAATCTTGACCGCAATCGAGGTGGTTATCTATCAGGTGCGGACCCAGATCAATATCGCTCACAATGTTCTGGTTCTGGTAGCCTTGAATATCAATATTATTCTGTTGGTAGTCATTATCCTGATGGTTCTGCGAAACCTGGTCAAGTTGTACTTTGAGCGAAAGCAGAATATGCTGGGAGCAAAGTTTCGGACTAAATTGATCATTTCCTTTGTCGGCCTATCGCTCATTCCCTGCGTGCTGCTCTTTCTGGTAGCCAGCAACCTGATCAACACCAGCATTGACAACTGGTTCAATGCTCAAAATGAGGAATACTTGCGCAAAGCCATGAAGGTGGCTCAAATTTACTATAATACCGAGCTGGGAAAGGTCTTCGGCAAGAGCCGTGAACTAGGCAGAATCATTAAGGCTAAGGATCTGATTCAGGAGAGTAGGCGGAGTGAATTGCTGGCTGGAATTCAAGATATGCAGCAGAAATTCGGCTTCGGTACGATCAAGGTGTTCGGAGCTAGGGGAGAGGAGATCATCCATCTGGATAATCCGAAAATTCCCCACAGATTTTTGGCCACAGCGCTAAAAGAGCTGGTTGCCAGAGCTTTGCGCGGCCAGGAACACTCCATTGTCCGCAAAACCGAGCAAGGCGATTTCATTGAAGGGGCGGTGCCGATCGTCTCTCGAGAGAAGGGGGGGAGCATTATTGGTGTGTTAGTCTTTTCCCACCTCGACCCTCACCGTCTGATGGAGGAAATCAAGGATATTAAAAGCGCCTATGAAGAATACAAACAGCGCAAGGTTTTTGAAACACCGATCAAGAGCAGCTATATCATCACCTTTTTGCTGATTACCCTGCTGATTATTTTTTCAGCCACCTGGTTTGGGTTTTACCTAGCTAGGGGCATCACCATTCCCATCCAGAAATTGGCTGAAGGAACCCGTAAGGTAGCTCTGGGGAACTGGGATTGCAAGGTTACGGTCCAGGCCGATGATGAGATCGGCATGTTAGTCAATTCTTTCAATAACATGACCGATGAGCTCAAATCGACCCACCAGCGGCTGCAAACCATTAATCAGGAGCTTGACCGCCGGAGGGATTATATCGAGACAGTGCTTGAAAATATAGCCTCTGGGGTAGTAACCATAGGCCAGGGGGGGCTTATTACCACTATCAATAAGGCGGCGGCCAAGATATTGAGGCTCTCCCAGCAGGAGGTTATTGGAGTTCCTTATCAGGAAATTTTCAACTGCTCCAAACTCCAGGGGTTGTATCTTCTGCTGGCTGAGGTGGAGGAGAAGAAAAAGGGGATTTGCGAAAAAGAGGTCAATCTTCAGATCGGGGGAGCCAGCATCCATCTTTTGGTCAGCGTTTCAGTCCTACTCGATAAAGAAAATCAATACAGCGGCCTGGTCTGTGCCTTCGATGATCTCACCCAGCTAATTAAAGCCCAGAAAGTGGCTGCCTGGCAGGAGGTGGCTCGCAGGCTGGCCCACGAAATTAAAAATCCCCTGACCCCGATTCAACTCTGTACTCAGCGGCTGAGAAAGAGATTCTTTGAGGGTGGGGCTGATTACCAGGCGGTATTCGATGAGTGCACCGAAACCATCATCCAGGAAGTGAATGAATTGAAGACCATGATCGATGAATTTTCTCAGTTTGCCAGACTGCCCCTGCCTAACCTGAGACCAGAAGATCTGAATCATCTGATCGGGACAGTCATAGCTAGATATCAGGAGATGTACCCTGAGATTCAGATCGAGCAGCATCTGGCCTCAGACCTTCCTCTAATCAATCTTGATCGCGAGCAGATGAAGAGGGTGTTTATAAACCTGTTTGACAATGCTATCGAGGCTATGGCTGAGATCAGCCGAGCGGAAAAAAAATTAACCGTAGTAAGTATTTACGACCGGATAGCGTCTAGGGTAAGAGTAGAGGTCATTGATAATGGAAAGGGGATCTCGGCGGAAGAGAAAGAAAAACTTTTCATGCCCTATTTTTCCACCAAGAGAGAGGGCCGGGGGCTTGGCCTAGCCATAGTTCACCGGATCATTGACGATCACAATGGCCAGATTATCGGAGAGGATAACCTGCCTGAGGGAACAAAATTTATCCTGCTTCTGCCTGTCTAAGAGGCAAAAATTTTGCTATACTTATAGAATGTTTGCTATAATGAAAATAAATTGCTATTATAAAATAACTATACTTTTGCACTTTTGAGCGACTAATTGCCTGTTTTGAGTAAAAGCATAGGATGGGTAAGGTGTGTCCAATA
>JAILZY010000030.1 GCA_023512255.1 bacterium
ACAACCATAAACCCTCGAAGGGGCTTAGCTCTTATTAGGGTTATGTCTCTCAATGGTAGCTAATAAATAAGAGCGAAGCGCGTAACACAAGTGGGCAAGTGGGTAACACAAGTGGGTAGCGGATATCAATTAAGCTATCAATTGTAGTAGTAGACTTTGTGCGCCTGCCCACAGCTTGCGCACTTTGTTAGCGAAAAGACCACTTACCTTGCTGATCCGGTGAGTGAGCAGCTCTTGGCGCCTTTTGGGATGACGAGGCTTGCGGGGTTTTTAAGCCGATTAGGCTCTCTTTTGGCGGTATTTCTTTTTATATTGCTCAAAATCCCATCCTTGCAGGAATTTTCTAGCCGCAAGGACCCCTGACTCGAATAGCCGCCTGCTTTTTTCCCTCGACAGGTTGAATTCCGTGGTTCCAACACCAAGGGTAGGAATGGGAATCGTGCGGGCAAACTGGGCTTCAGCCAGGTGATAGGCGTCGTGGGCTTCCATCATGGTCTCAAAGAGCGCGGCAAACATAGTGATGGGGCCGTTGATGCTCTTTGGCTTTCCATCAGTTGAGCCAACCAGCTTAAAGCCAAAGGTAGGCCAGGGAGGATTATCAGTGCCATCATCCATGAGCCAGACAGGAAAATTGCTCAGGATGCCGCCATCAACGATATAGCAAGTGGTGCCGGTGGTATCCTTTAGGATAACGGGCTCATAAAAAAATGGAATACTCATGCTCATTCTAACTGCCAAAGCTACATCAAGCTCATCGGGCAATATCCCGTAATCGACAATATCACGTGGGAGGATCAGCATTTTGCCTCTGGTTATGTCTGCGGCAATTACCTGTAGCTTATAGCGAAACCGAGGATCATTTTTGTACTCATCCATGATCAGGTCCTTGAATTTTTTCACCCTTCCCCTTGGAGCGCGATCGAGAAGGTCTTGCAGCCAGGATTCAAAAAATTTCCCCTCATAGATTCCCTTTTCAAAACCAAGGCTCAGAGCTGGTCCTAAGCCAGGCAGTTTGTCCAGCCATCCCTTATCCTGAAATTTTCGGTAATCCAGCCGTTGGATGATGTTTTTTAAATCTCCTGCTGTATAGCCGGCAGCAATCAGACAAGCAACAATAGCTCCGGCTGAGGTACCGGCCACATTTTCGAATTGAAATCCATGCTCTTCAATAACGGAGACTGCTCCAACAAGAGCGATACCTTTTACTCCACCACCTTCAAAAACGGCATCAATCTTATTCATAGCTTACTTATTCTCCTTATTTTTTTCTTTTTCCTGATCGTGCTTTGTTTTAGTATAGCATAAAATAAAATTATTATCTTGAAAAAATATCGCTTTTGGATAAAAAGGTTGATTCATATCGTCATTATCAGTATGATAAAAGATCTTCTGACTATCGGACACATTTTATCTTCCAGTTTTGTATATGCACTGTAAGTGCCAAGCATTTCATGTCATTCCCGCGTAGTGCGGGAATCCAGAGGATTGCTGCAGCCATACATGGATTACCATTTTTGCGGGAATGACGATAAAAGTGTCGGTAGTGAAAAGATCTTCTGACAAGAGGGGAAGGGGGTGAGGGGGCTTTGTGTGTATTCCCTTGGGAGCGTCGCATGCGACGTAACATCGAAGTTGTGTCAAGGAGAAAAGATTGGGTGCTTTAGGATTTAACCTATTGATAATATGAGATAATAATGGTATACTGCAAATTGGTATTTATTTTGCATCTTCGATCAGAAAGATAAAGATGTCCGAAATATGAATATTTACTATCTTAACTATGTTAAAATAATGACAGGATAATTCCTGACTTTGAATAATATATGGGGGGAAATATAAGATTAGAGCCTAACATTATCTATACTGAATCTATACTGAGAAGAGCGAGATCTTCAAAATGTCCCTCCCGCAAAAAGCGGAAATCCCTGATGCTGTCCTCTGGATTCTAAGCTTCCGCAAGGCGGGAGGAAACAAAGAGGAACAACGTTTGGTAGTAATATATTAATATTGGTATTATAGGTGATAATACTAGAGCCGGGCTATTTAGGGGATGAGTAGCGATCGCAATCGCCAAGCCCACAGATAGCCCTGCGGCGTATAAAGCGACAGGATAGGATAAAGATGAGACTTGCCCGGATTGGGCAAGATCAGAAAATCAAAAGATCAACCAAGGAGGTAGCCGATTATGGCCAAGGCAGTTGGAATTGACTTAGGTACGACGAATTCCTGTATAGCTGTGATGGAAGGAGGAAAGCCGGTAGTTATCGCCAATGCTGAAGGGGGGAGGACTACTCCCTCAGTTGTGGCTTTCACCGAGGATGGTCAGCGTCTGGTGGGGCAGATAGCCAAACGCCAGGCAGTGATTAATCCAGAATCCACGATTTTTTCAGCCAAGCGGTTCATTGGCCGAAACTATAATGAAGTGGGATCAGAGATCAAGATTGTTCCCTACAAGGTAGAGCCTGGCCCTAACAATGCGGTTCGGTTTAATATTAGGGGTAAGCAGTATGCGCCAGAGGAGATTTCGGCTTTGGTGTTGCGCAAACTGGTGGATGATGCCTCCAATTATCTAGGTGAGCGGGTCAAGCAGGCGGTTATAACTGTGCCGGCCTATTTTAATGATGCTCAGCGTCAGGCAACCAAGGATGCAGGGAAAATCGCCGGGCTTGAGGTACTAAGGGTGATCAATGAGCCGACAGCAGCCGCTCTGGCTTATGGCATGGAGAAGAAGAAAAACGAGACCATCATGGTTTTTGACCTTGGCGGAGGAACCTTTGATGTTTCCATTCTGGAAGTAGGCGAAGGGGTCTGCGAGGTTCGATCGACTTCAGGTGATACTCACCTGGGTGGCGATGATTTCGACAAGGCCATTGTTGATTGGCTGGCTGAGGAATTTCGCCGTGAGCAGGGGATTGATCTTCGGGGTGACCGCCAGGCCTTGCAGCGGCTCTATGAGGCTGCGGAAAAAGCCAAGTGTGAGCTCTCGAGCATGGCCCAGACCACAATCAATCTTCCCTTCATCACTGCTGACGCCAGCGGGCCAAAGCACCTATCCATGACCTTGACTAGGGCCAAGTTTGAACAGCTGACCCACCATCTGGTTGAGCGCTGTATGGGGCCGGTCAGACAGGCCTTAAGTGATGCCAAACTGACCGAAAACGACATTGATGAGGTGATTCTGGTGGGCGGAGCCACCCGTATGCCTGCGGTTCAGGAACTGGTGCGTAAGTTGACTGGCGGCAAGCAGCCGAACATGTCGGTTAACCCTGATGAGGTTGTGGCTGTTGGGGCAGCCATTCAGGCCGGAATCATTCAGGGAGAGGTGCGGGATGTGCTCCTGCTGGACGTAACGCCTCTGTCCCTTGGTGTGGAAACCCTTGGCGGAGTCATGACCAAGCTGATCGAGCGAAACACCACGATCCCGACCAGAAGGTCTGAGGTTTTCTCAACTGCCGAAGATAACCAGCCGGCAGTGGATATTGTAGTCCTGCAAGGAGAGCGGCCAATGGCCAGGGATAATCGTCAACTTGGCCGCTTTAAGCTGGAAGGCATTCGTCCGGCACCTCGTGGAGTGCCTCAGATCGAGGTTACTTTCGATATTGATGCCAATGGGATCTTGAATGTTTCGGCTAAGGACCGGGACACGGGCAAGGAACAGAAGATCACTATCAGCGGATCGACTAACCTGGACAAGAGTGAGATCGAGCGTATGATCCGCGATGCCGAGGCTCATGCAGCCGAGGACCGAAGCCGCAAGGAAGCCATTGAGGAGCGCAATCAGGCTGACTCTCTGGCCTATCAGGTTGAGCGGATGCTGCGTGAGTTGGGTGATCGGGCTCCGGTCCATGAAAAGGCACGCTGTGAGCAGCTGATTGCTGATATCCGCCAGGCTATCAAGGATGAGGCGCCGGTGGAGAGGATCAGGCAATTGAAGAGCGATCTGCAGCAGGCTTCCTATAGTCTAAGTGCTGCTGCCCAGCAGGCTGGAGTTGGTGGTCCGGCGACGGGCACGGGTACAGGTACAGGCTCAGCCGGAGGAGCCAGAGGTGGCGGCCAGCCTTCAGGCGGTGAAGATGTAATTGATGCTGAGTTTACCGAAAAATAATCTAGCGCTTGAAGGAGTAGACTATCTTGAAGGAGCAGACTATGAAGAGACGGCAAGAAGAAAAATCTCAGCAGATTCAAGAACAAAGGGCAGATAAGCCAAAGGAAGAAGAGGCCGGACCGCATCCTGTCCGGCCTGCTGAGAGTCTGGCTGAGGAAGAAAGCGAAGCTATCGCCCAACAGAAGGAGGCTATCAGAGAGGAAGAGGCTGCGGCCCGCAAACAGATTGATGAATTAGACCAGATGGTAGCTAGTCTGAGACAGCAGCTCCAAGAGATGGAAGATCGCTGGAAGAGAGCGGCTGCGGACCTTGACAACTACCGCAAACGCTTTGATCGGGAGCTTGAGCGGCTTCGATTTGCTGAGCGGGATTTTGTTCTTCACGAGTGGCTGGCAGTGGTGGACAATATGGAGCGGGCCCTTCGGGCTGCGGAAAATGCCTCGGATAACCCCTGGTATCAGGGTATGCAGGCTATCTATCAACAGATGCATAGCATTCTCCATAAGTTTCGAGTAACCCCAATTAATCCGAAGGGGGAATTCTTTGATCCGCAGCGGCATGAGGCCGTAGCTACGGTTGATCTGGAAGATCAGCCTGAGGGGATCATTGCCGAAGTGGTTGAGCCTGGCTACATCATTTGTGATCGTATTCTGCGGCCAGCAAAAGTTATTCCGGTGAGGCATCAGGCCAAAAAGTAAGGCGAAAAGTAAGGTTACGAGGGTAATTAATGGCCATTAAGTTTCAGGATTATTATCAGGTATTAGGTGTTCCCCGCAATGCCTCGCAGGATGAGATTCAGCGCGCCTATCGAAAGCTGGCCCGAAAATATCATCCTGATATCAACAAGAGCCCGGACGCGGAAGAGCAGTTTAAGAAGATCAGCGAGGCTTATGAGGTACTGAAAGACCCGGAAAAGCGCAGGAAATACGACATGCTTGGAGAAAACTGGCGTGCGGGTCAGGATTTCACACCCCCGCCGGGTTGGGACTTTTGGACCAGCCGCGCTGGCACTGGGGGAGGATTTAATTTCAGTGACCTTGGGGGACTTGGCGGAAGAAATTTCAGCGACTTTTTCGAGGCCCTGTTTGGAGCAGGTCTGGGTGGTTTTCGAACCGCTGGACGAGCCAGAGCAGAAGGCTGGACAGCTCGTGGCCAGGATCGGGAGGCCGAGATTACTATTTCTTTGGAAGATGCCTATTATGGGGCCAAGAAAACTATTTCTCTGGAATCCCTAAAACCAGATCCGACCACAGGCCACATGCAGCGTACTACCCAAAACCTTGAGGTTACGATTCCGGCGGGGATAACCGATGGCCGTCGCATCCGGCTCAGTGGTCAGGGGGAGCCAGGGATTGGCGGTGGCCCACCTGGGGATTTATACCTTCTGGTGCATATTGCTCCCCATCCAGTTTTCCAGCTAAAAGAATATGATTTGATCGTGGAAGTGCCGGTAGCGCCCTGGGAGGCAGCCCTTGGGGCTCAGGTTGAGGTGCCAACTATGGAGGGGACAGCCAGGGTAAAAATTCCACCTGGGATTCAGAGCGGACAGCGGCTGCGACTGCGAGGCAAAGGGCTAGCTAAGCCAGGAGGAGAACGGGGCGATTTGTATGCCTTGATTCAGGTAGCAGTGCCTAAGACATTAAATCAAAAAGAGCGGGAGCTTTTTGAGGAACTGGCTAGGCACTCCTCTTTTCAGCCGAGGCAGCGATCGTAAGGGGGAAAAACCATGGGAGAAGAACATCGTTATGAGATCGTGGTTCGGTGTTTGAATCAAGGTTTTCCCGGCCTGTTTCGCTTGTCTGATCTAGCCCAGATAGCTGGCCTGCATCCAGACCTTGTCAGGCGGTTTCTGACACTTGGACTTATTGAACCGGCTAGGCTCTGGCCAGAGCCTCTATTTACCGATGAGGCGATCTTGCGGATCAGCCGTATTCTCAGGCTGCGCCGGGACATGGGGGTGAATCTGGCCTCTGCGGGCATTATCCTTGATTTGCTCGATCAGATCGAGGAGCTCAAAAGAGAGCTTGACCGTCTGCGAAGGCTATAAGCTAGACTATAAGGCTTGACGGGGCTATAAGGCTAAGACTATAGATACAGAACAGAAAGGCTAAGACTATAGATTAAGACTATAGATACATAGAGACAGAAGATAAGATATAGTTTCTCAAGGAGGTTATATATCCATGCCAATTGATGTGGGAGTAAAGGGTGTCGAAACCTATCAATTCCAGGCCGAGGTAAAAAAGGTTCTGGACATAGTTATTCATTCTCTGTATACCGATCGAGAGATCTTTATCCGCGAGCTGATATCCAATGCGGTTGATGCCCTTGAAAAGTTTCGGCATGAGAGTTTGCTTCACAAAGAAGTGTTTGACGGACACCTCTCGCTTGAGATTTTGATCAATACGGATGAAAAAGCCCATACTCTAACCATTATCGATACTGGGATCGGCATGACCCACGACGAGCTGATCACTAACCTAGGCTCTATTGCCCACTCAGGATCTCAGCAGTTTCTTGCTCAACTGGCTGAGGCGGCTCGACAGGATATCAACCTGATCGGTCAATTTGGGGTTGGCTTCTATTCCGCCTTTATGGTGGCTGATCGAGTAAGGGTTCAGACTCGCAGCTTCCGGCCCGAGGAGCGGGGATGGGAGTGGGTGAGTGATGGATCTGGCACCTACACCATAGCCCCGATGGATGGGCTTCGCCGGGGAACTAAGATTATTCTTGAGCTAAAAGAAAATGCCTACGAATTTGCAGATCCTGAGGTCATCAAACGGGCCATAAAGCGCTACTCGAACTTTGTTCCCTTCCCCATTCTGGTCAGGGGAGAGCGGGTCAACACCATCCAGGCCATCTGGACCCGCAACAAGAGCGAAATCAAGGATGAGGAGTACACCGAGTTTTACAAATTTATCGCTAACGCCTTCGATGAGCCTCTGTATTTTCTCCACTTTAGCGCTGATGCCCCCTTGGCTATCAAGGCTCTTTTATTTGTCCCCAAGGAGAACCTTGAGCGGTTCGGCTTTGGCAGGATGGAGCCAGGGGTGGATCTCTACTGCCGCAAGGTGCTAATCGCCAAACATCCCGAAGGACTTCTGCCAGAGTGGATGAGGTTTTTGCGGGGAGTGATCGACAGCGAAGATCTGCCCTTGAATATATCTCGAGAGACTCTGCAGGATAACACCATTGTCAGAAAGATCAACCAGGTGATCAGCAGCCGTTTCCTCAAGTTTCTTGAAGATGAAGCCAGAGATAATCCGGAAAAATTCAACAATTTCTGGAACACCTTTGGCATATTCCTAAAAGAGGGCACGGTTAATGATTTCCAGCATCAGAAGGAGATTGCCAGGCTGCTGCGCTTTGAGTCATCTAAAACCGAGCCAGGCAAACTAACCTCGCTGGCTGAGTACGTCGAGCGGATGAAAGAAGGGCAGAAAGTGATCTATTATCTCAATGGCCCATCACGGGAGATCATCGAGTCTGGACCCTACCTTGAAGCTTTCCGCAACCGCGATCTTGAAGTTATCTACACCCATGATCCTATTGATGATTTCGTTATGAGCAATCTGCATGAATTCGAGGGCAAAAAGCTCCTTTCTGCTGATCAGGCTGATCTTGAGCTGCCAGAGGAGAAAAAAGAGGGAGCAAAAGGGGAAGAGGTGAAGATAGGCGAGTCTTTGAGCCCTGATCAGATAAAATCTTTAACTGCCTGGCTCAAGGAGATTTTGGCCAATCGGGTCAAGGATGTGGTCGAGTCTCACCGCCTAGTGGACAGCCCGGCCATTGTGGTCAATCCGGACAGTGGTCTGAGCAGTGCCATGCGAAGGGTCATGCAGGTTGTGGATAAAAAGCTCAGCCAGGAGCTGCCCCACCTGACCATGGAGATAAACCCCCGGCATCCCCTGATCCGCGGTTTGGATAGGTTACGAGCTCAGGATCCAGAGTTTGCCAAGATCGTAGGTGAGCAGATTTTCGATAATGCTCTAATCGCCGCTGGCCTTCTGGCCGAACCAAGGAACATGGTGGATCGGATGTACCGCATTCTGGAGCGAGTTACCCAGTAGGGTGGTACAATAGGCGATACACAGCAGGGTGGCCAAATAGGGGAGGAGAGTGCAAGAAGAAAGATTTTTTCAACCTTAATTTTCATGCCTCATCAAGTTTAATTTTATCTTTTTCTCCCCTGACACCCTCTCCAATCCTCCATCAAGGCGGGAGAGAGTATGAGAGGGACTTCCCCTTCCCATAAAATATAGATGGGGGGGCGGGGTTGACCACAAGAGATTTTTCTTGCCTTGCTGTTAGCTTTTTAGTATAGTTATTAATATTTCGAGTTTCTTTTAGTATTTTCGAATTGTCGAACAGGGGTTTTCTTCAGGCTTCTTTGGGCAACACTTCTTTGGGCAACATCTTGTTTTTTTTCTTTTTCAGCAAGCCAGGTGATAATTTTTCATCTCTATTCAGCTTCTTATCCGGCATGAGAAAAGGTTTAAGGGGGGATGAAAAAGATGGGTAATTGGCTCCAGAGGCAGTTTCAGCAGTGGCAATTTCGAAGAGCAAAGAGAAAGTTTCAACAATGTGTGGCTGGAGAATCAGCCGAGACCTTTCCGCAGGTTCTTTTTCATCTGATAGATCTGCTCTTTAAGATGAATCCTGATTTTAGGAAAAGTATCCAAGGTTTTACCGGAAGCTACCAATTCAAGAGTGAAGACAGACGGGTGGCTTTTTTGGCCACCTTCGACCATGATCGGCTAACCATCGAAGAGACCATATCTGCTGAAGCTGATATCACTATAACCTTCAAAGACAGTCGGGGTATTATCAATACCTTAATTTCCCCCAGGAAAGATATTCTGAAAACTCTTCGTGAAAATGAAGTGGCTCTCCAGGGAAATCCAAACTATTTTTATAAACTTGGATTTTTAACTGATCACATTCAATTGGCTCTGAACGAGGAGGGTTGTCTCAGTAGCCACAGTCAATCTCATTAACCTGTTGAGGTGCACAAACAGTGAGCCGTCCGTTGGTTATTGATATTAAAAAGCAAGCTCTCCCCAGTAGCTCAGACATGCAAATCACCATTTTTTTTTTAAAGGTTGTCAACTAAATTGTTTATGGTGCCATAGCCCGGAAGTTATTGATCCAGATATGGAAATCGGTTTTTACCCATCAAAATGCCTTGCTTGTGGAAGTTGCGTGGAGGTTTGCCCAGTCAGAGCGTGCAGCCTTGATAATCCCGGCCGAATTGACCGACAGCGCTGCAAGCGATGTGGTCGATGCACAGAGGTTTGTTCTGGTTTTAGTTTACGGCGCATCGGCACCTACTATCCAGCCGAGAAGATTCTTGAGCTTGTGCTCCAGGATCAGATTTTTTATCGTAGCCAGCCTGGTTGGGTAATTTTGTCGGGAGGAGAGCCGACCCTTTATCCTAGTTATATCTCGACTCTCCTCAGGATGCTGAAAGAGAAGAGGATTTGTACCGTTATTAAAACCAACGGGCTTTTCGACGCTACCGAATTTCAGGAAATCATCCTTGAGTTTGTTGATCTTATTTATTTTGACATCAAACTGGTGCACCCAGGTCTTCACTGCCTCTATACTGGACAGAGGAACGAGCAGATACTGGACAATCTGACCCTGCTCATGAAGCTTTGTCCTAATAAGGTGGTTCCCCGCATTCCCCTTGTTCCTGGCATCACTACCACTGATGAAGCCCGCCAATCTATGTCCAACCTATTTCAGAGATTGGGCATCAAAGAATATGTCCTCCTGCCGTATAGTTCTCTTGGCCATAGTAAGCTTCAGAATTTGGGTAAATTGCCCCTCATGCCCCATACTCAGGCTGGTGCGGAGAATCTGAGCTGGAGACAGGAGGGCAAACCGGTTGCGATTCCGTGAATTCTCTTTGGGCTAGAAATCGCCGACTGATGATTAGACAATCGTCGGCTGATGATCTGAAAAGCCACAAAACAGAAAAAAATCGTATCGTTCCGAATAATACTCCTTGGCCAGCCGATAACCGTAATAACGAGATTTAATTCGGAAGAGGAATCCCACGAATAGGGGTCCCTGGCCTTGGGGTCCGTCCTCCTTGCGCTTTTAAGCGTACAGATAATCCCTAAGGCCAGGGACTTTTATTTAAGCTCTTCCAGATATTAGATAGATAGACAAAATTCCCTAATAATAGACAAAATCTCATATTTTCTTCTCATCAAGAGTTTTTATCTCCACTTTCGGAGATGAAAAAATCGCTTGACAGAAAAATCAGTTAAAATTATTATATCCTTCTTTGATATTTTTTTATCTTTTTTCATCATAGACCTGACCTAGAGGAGAGGCAAGAGGGGAAAATACCGCTTGCTCTGAGAGCGGGGATCGCCGATTAATCCTGATCGAGAGGAGGAGCAGTTATCATGAGTATTAAGGGACTCAAGACAGAACAGAATATTTTGGCTGCCTTTGCCGGAGAATCACAGGCTAGAAATCGCTATACCTACTTCGCTAGCCAGGCCAGAAAAGAGGGATACATTCAGATTGCGGATATATTCGAGGAAACCGCTAATCAGGAGAAGGAACATGCTAAACGACTCTTTAAGCTACTTGAGGGGGGAGAGGTTGAAATTCGGGCTGCTTTTCCGGCAGGGGTCATCGGCACAACGGCAGAAGCCCTGAAAGCCGCTGCTCAGGGAGAACATCATGAGTGGGAGTTTATGTATCCTTCTTTTGCTAAGACGGCCAGAGATGAGGGGCTTGAGAGCATTGCCAAGATATTCGAGGCTATTGCTGTGGCTGAAAAACAGCATGAGAAGCGCTACCTGGGGCTTTTGGCAAATATCGAGTCGGGCACGGTGTTTAAAAAGCAGGAGGCTGTTGTCTGGCGATGTCGCAATTGTGGCTACCTTCACCAGGGGAAAGAGGCGCCTGCCTCCTGTCCGGCCTGTGCACACCCACAAGGGTATTTTGAGCTGCTGGCAGAGAACTGGTAATGCTGCTGATTTGAATAGCTATGCTTTGGCGCTTTTTCTCCGAGCCCTTGATTTTACTAGATTTGCTATTAGAGGTAACTTTCAAGGATTTCAAGGCGTTAAAAAATTCGCTCTTATATATCAGACACCATTATCAGAACCATAAACCCTCGAAGGGGCTTAGCTCTTATTAGGGTTATGTCTCTCAATGGTAGCTAATAAATAAGAGCGTAAAAATTTTTGCAAAAGTGTAGATAGCAGAGTAGATTAAAAATTTTCATGCATAATCCGGGTTTAATTCTGCCGAGAAACAACAGCAGCTCTTTTGCTGCGGTGAGGTAATTTTTTAGTCGGCAAAGTCGGTCGATTAGGAAAAGGGGTTGACATCATGAGAAAGTATGTCTGCGATGTATGTGGCTATATTTACGATCCTGCGGCAGGTGATCCGGACAGCGGCATTGCACCTGGGGTAGCCTTTGAGAATCTGCCGGATGATTGGGTCTGTCCTGTTTGTGGAGCCCCGAAGAGTGAATTTTCTCCGCTAGATTAGGTTCCCAAGTTGGCCCAGCCTTATCCTAAGTGGTTCTCTTGCTAACAAAGTGCACAATAAGGGTGGACACAAGGTCCGCCCCTACAATTTATTAGGTAATTACCCTACAATTGATTTGGTAATTTCGCACTTAGCGATAGAACCACTGAAGTAGGATTTTCTTATCATAGCTTATATTTTCTTCTCGTAAGAGAGGCGGCAGGAAATAAAAGTATGACTGCCAGGGAAATTGAAGTATGACCTGTATCGCATTCTCCTAAGGTTTTGGCGTATATGGCGTATATTATGCTATATTATTCCTGCAATCTATATTATTTTTACAACTGATGATAATGTCTGGTTTTGGATCAGAAGGAGGAAAAGGCCCTCAGATGCCTCAACATTTGCAACGGGAAATTGAAAAGCTTAAACGAAATATTCTCTCGCTCAGCACCATTGTTGAGGAGAGTGTTCAAAAAGCGGTCAGGTCAATTGAACAGAGAGACACCAAACTGGCCATGAGCGTAATTGAAAATGATCTCAAAATTGATCAGATCGAAGTGGATGTGGAAGAGGAGTGTCTGAAGGTGCTTGCTCTCTATCAGCCTGTGGCCATTGACTTGCGGTTTATTGTGGCTGTGTTGAAAATCAATAACGATCTAGAGCGGATCGGAGATCTAGCGGTTAATATTGCCGAGCGAGCCACTTTTTTGGCTACGCAGCCGAAAGTGGATATTCCGTTTGATCTGGCTGGCATGGCCGAGAAGGCTCAATTAATGTTGAGGCGGAGTCTGGATGCCTTGGTGAATATGGATTCTCAGCTTGCCCGCGAGGTCTGTGCCTCGGATGATGAAGTAGATGCTCTAAATCGTGACATGTATGCTTATGTCCAAGCAGGGATTACCCGCCATCCTGAAGAAGTGGAGTGCCTGATTCATCTTTTGTCAGTCTCCCGCCATCTTGAGCGAATAGCCGATCATGCCACTAATATCGCCGAAGATGTAATATATATGGTCGATGGTGAGATTAGCAGGCATAAAACCGATGAATATAAGCCACAAACGGGGAAATCCTCCTGACTGCTAATTGCTAGCCATCCTGTATCGACTGTATTTGCTTAGTTGATATTTGCTTATTACTAGCTTTGCGCATAATAGAAGGTAAACGCCCATGGCTACCATTCGTGAGAGGCCGGAATCCGAGGAATTTTTACCTCTCGATTCCCGCTTTTGGCGAGAGTGACGGAACGGTGATTTAGCTGACTTTTCAATGAAAATGGCCATGAGCGAAGGTAAAAAGCTTGACAAGAAGAGCGAAGTATTATAATTTATTACAAGTTTTTCACTTAATTCACGCTTGGTCGGCTGTTTTAGGATTGTTCATTTTTTTCGAGCAAACTTGGGATGAGAAGTATCCCATACCATGACCAGCACCAGGCTCAATGGCAAGTTAGTGGGTGCTTATTGTAGGTGAGCTTAGATAGAAGGAGTAACTTAGATAAAGGGGGGTGGAAAAAATAGATAGAAAAAGTATTGGTCAATCTCGCTGCTTTTTTAGCTTGTTATTTATGGTTATGTAAGGGAAACAATAGCTAAACAAAGACTAGGTTAGAGTAGGGAGGAACGAAACGAGATGAAAAGAGATAATATGTTGCGTACGGTTTTTGGATGTGTGCTTTTGGTGTTTGCCCTGATTATGGCTGCTCCACTCCAGGCGGCTGAGAAGCAGCTTGAAATTGGCGGAACCATAGATGTGGATTTATTCGGCTCAAAGGCGAAAAATACCGACAACCAGAGTGATCTCAAGTTGGACCTATTTGAGCTTTCCATTGACAGTAAGCTCGATGAGCGGGTTTCAGCCCATGCTGTAGTCAAGTACGAGGAAGGTGACCAACAAGATTACACTCTGGCAGTGGACGAGGCTTACATGACTTTGTCCAAGCTGGTTGATCAGCCCCTGACCATAATGGCTGGAAAGTGGGCCCTTCCCTTTGGTGTGTTTAACAGTCACCTGACCAGTTATCCCTTGCCCCAGGATGCCTTTGAAATTAATGCTCCGGCAGTAAGCTTTATCTTTAGTCCGGAGGAAGTAGAAGGGATGGATATTTCTATAACTGGCTACTCAAGTAAAGAGGCCAGGTTTGCAGATCCAGCCGCTGCACCTGAGAATGATTTTGGCAACTATATTCTAAATGCCTCTTATGCCCAAGGGGAACTATTCAATCTGAGCGTTTATTTTGATTCAGAGCAGGGAGTAGGAGAGCGCAATGATTCTATGGGGGCTAGTCTTTCAGCCACCTATATGGATACGGTAACCTTGGATGCAGAGTATATTACTGCCCTAAAGAGGGATCAGGATCGTCCTAAGAATTTGGCCTATTCTGTGGCCGCAGCCTTCAAGCCCCTGCCGCTGCTTGAGTTGGTTGGCCGGTTTGAAGGGTATGATGATGATGTGGATGGTAGTCAGTCTTATGATCCTGATACCCTAGAAGGGTTAGAATATCGAGTCAGTGTCGGGCTCAATTATGAGCTTCATGAGCATGCCACCCTGATGACCGAGTATCGGATTATGGAAGTTGAGAAAGAAGAAGAGTCGAATATCAAGGATTGGACTGTTAGATTAAGAATCGAGTTTTAGGTGAAGCAGGCTTAAAGGCGCCGAGCCATTTGGCTGTACGGACTGCAGTGGTTATTTTTTATTGATTATTTGTAGATTTATTTATGGGTGAGAGGGGGGGATATCCTCTCTCACCCATTTTTTTTTATCTTAGATTCGCTCTTATATATCAGCTGCGAAAGTTCAATCACCTTCTTCTTTGGCACTTTGGACAAAAGCAGGTGCTTCGGCCCGATACCCTAATCCTTTCTATCCTGGTGCCGCACTGGCGGCAGGGGAGATTGGCCCGGCCATAAACCTGATGGTAGTATTGATATTCTCCCTGCTTTCCCGATGAGTCAACATAATCGCTGACCGAAGACCCCTGATGCCAAATAGCAGCTTGAAGGACCTGCTGCATTTTTTGATAGAGAGTGGTGGCTTCTTCAGTGGACAAATGATCCGCGGAGGATTCAGGATGAATTTTCGCCTGGTGGAGAATCTCATCCACGTAGATGTTCCCAAGCCCCCGCAAGAAAGCTTGATTTAGCAGCACAGATTTGATCTTCCCTCGCTTGCCAGCAAGCCTGGCTAAAAATGAGGGTAGGGAAATCTCCAAGGGGTCTGGTCCGACAAAGTTGCCATCGCGCCATTTTTTCCATTCCCCAGCAGTCATAATATGGATGTAGCCAAATTGGCGAATATCCCGATACCGCACCTCTATCTTTCCGCCATCGAGAGAGAAAATGACATGGGTGTGTTTGGGAATGGGCTCCTCTGGCAGGCTGACCAGCAGTTGGCCGGTCATTTTCAGGTGAATTCTGACATACCAGTTGGGTGAGAATTCCAAAACGATGTTTTTCCCCCAGCGGAAGATATTGGTTATGGTTTGGCCGATCAAATCTTCAGTCGACCCTAGCCCTTCGGTATGGATAATCTTAGGCAGCAAAACCTTAATCTCAGAAACCTTTCTGCCCAAAATATGGGGTCGCAGACTTCGGACAATGGTTTCAACCTCTGGCAACTCAGGCATACCATCTCCCAAAAGCAGATTAAAGCTGCATAAAATTCTACCATAATATAAGAGAGCAGCAAAATCAAGTCGGGATTTGTGCTTGACACGGCCTCTTTCCCTATGGTACATTGAACCAAAACTTTACTGAATAATTTATACTTTTTGTCCGTATGGAGGAATGTGTTATGAGTCAAAAGAGGCGACCTGTTTTTTCCCTCTTAATCTTTATACTTATGGTTAGCTTTATTAGTTTTGCTTATATCACTTTGGCCTGGGTAGCGGTGGCTGGTGCGCAGGCTTCTATCCCCAAGGAGGCCAAAGAGCATAATCAGAAAGGGAATGAGTATTGTGAGAAGGGAGAGTTTGCAAAAGGAGTAGCTGAATATGAGAAAGCTGTCAGTCTGGCCCCAAACTTTACCGATGCCTTATATAATGCCGGGCTAACCTATTATATGGACCTGAAGGATTATGCCAAGGCGATCTTCTACTTTAGGCGGTTTCTTCAAGTCGAGCCTGACTCTGCCGATGCCAAGCAGGTAAAAAAATGGCTGGCTGAGGCTGGCCAAAAATTAGCTGCGGCCAAAAGTTCTTCTCCCAAAGCCGCCACTCAGCAAGAGCAAAAAACTCAATTAGCCCAAGCCAAAAGCACATCTTCGCCATCAATTCAGGGGGCTGAGCAAAAGAGCGTCCTAGCAACATCGCCTTCTACAGCAGCCGCCCTGCCGCGACCTGAAGCATCACCCACCCCCGGTGGGGCTGATCAGACAGCCCAGGGGCCAGAATCCAAAGAGGGTAGCGCTCAGGCCACAGCTCAGGCCACTTTACAGCCCACTTTAGAAGAAACTGCTCAGCCAGCGGCTCGGGCTGGGGAAACACAACCAGCTCAACAAGCCCCAATTTCTACTCCCCTTGAGGTTTCTGCTCAAGGGGCAGGGCAAGGACAAGGGCCAGAGCTGAAAGTTGAGCCGCAGCCCACTCCTTCTGAGCAGCAGGCAGCAGCTTCTCCTGAATTGAAAGCCCCTGAAATGAAAGAACAACAGCAGACCGCCGTTGCTCGCTCGCCACAGGAAGAGGCAAGGCTATATAAGGAGCAGGGAAATGAATACAACAGCCAGGGCAAGCCTGAAGAGGCAGTCGCCGCCTATCTGAAAGCCCTAGAAATTTATCCTCAATATACGGATGCTTTATATAATATTGCCAAGACCTACGACTTTAGTCTGAAGGATTATGCCAAGGCGATTTATTATTATCAGCAGTTTTTGCAGTACGAGACACCGAACAGTCGGGATGCGGCTCAGGTAAAAATATGGTTGAGGAGAGCAGAGGAAGCTTATCAGGCCCAGAGCAAGCAGCAGAACAGGCTGGCCGCAGAATTGCAACCGGAGGGTGGACAGACAGCGACCTCAGCCCAGCCCAAATCCGCAGCGCCAGCTTTGGCAGCCACTAAGTCTTCCAGGGTAAGGGCCTTGGCTAGAGGAAAGAAGCAGAGAGATTTCTACTTCAAGGAATTTCTCTCATCCCCTTCTCCATCCTCATCGTCGGCCAAGGAAAATGAAAAGGATACGGCCGAGACCGATAGCCTCAAGAAGGCGAAGGCGGCTGAAATTCAGAAAGCAGAGCTTCAGTCGGCTATTATTTCTCAATCTCCCGAAACTTCTCAATCTCCCGAAATCGCTGCTCAGCCCTCTGATTCGGCAGCCGCTAAGATACCCTCTGCCTCACCGTCGGCCCCGGTTATGCAGCCCTCTGAGCAGAACCTGGCTACCCCTATCCCACAGGTCGGAGTGCAGGTAGGGGGGCAGTCTGGGCCATCTCCTGTGAATTTGGCCCAGTCATCTGCTGGCCGGGAAATACTTATTGAAACGGTCATTCCTAGAGATTTTCAGGCTCCTGACCTGATCCCTCTGGTTATGGATCAAATGCAGAAGGAGATCACTGAAATTCTTGCTCAGGCCGGAACGGAATCTCCTGAAAAACTGGCCCAGTTATATTTATCCAAGGTCCAGAGCGATATTTTGCCCTCCGGTGAAAGGGTCTCTTATCTCCGATTAGGAAGTAAGGAACTTGCTGATCTGCCCTATATTCGGATCTTGACTGAGGAAGAAAAACAGGAGATGGAGAAGGAAAAATGGGAGTTGATCAGAACCAGAAAATCACCAGCCAGATTGAAAGAGGTGCTGACTGTTTTGCGTGATGGATACAGGGTTATTCCCCACAACACATCGAAGGAGGAGTCTGGGAAGTGAGCTACCGGTATGAAGAAGAGATAAAAGCCTCTTTGCGAGAGACAAATAGAGAATTTAGACGGCTAGAAAGCCTTCATAAGCAGTATGAGCAGGAGTTGGAATCTTTAGCCAGAAGCCGCTACCTGAGTCAAGATCAGGAAGTAAAGAAAACGGAATTGAAGAAATTAAAGCTTCAGGTTAAAGATCGCATGGCTCAGATTATCCGTCAATACAGCAGCAGCAAGCAGTCAGATTCAGTGATTAGTGAATAATTGACCAATAATTTACTATACTTTTGCATTTTTCTCCAAACCCTCGATTCGACCATATTTGATTCGACCAGATTTGATATGAAAGATAACTTTCAAGAAGTTCAAGGCAGGGAGAGATTTTGCGAAAAAGTATAATTTATAAAAAATTTGAGGGTAAAGATGAAGAGTGAAACCATTATCAAAGGATTAGAGAGAGCACCACATAGGGCCTTGTTGTACGGAACCGGATTCCCCAAGAGTGCACTTGATATGCCGAAGGTAGGAATTGCCTCATCCTTTACGGACCTGATTCCGGGTCATGTGGGCATGAGAGAGCTAGAGAGATGGATTGAGAAGGGGATTCACACCGGCGGAGGGTATGCATTTTTGTTTGGTATTCCCGGCATCTGCGATGGAATCGCTATGGGGCATGAGGGGATGAAATACTCTCTGCCTTCGCGGGAGTTAATCGCTGATATGGTTGAAACTATTGCTTCGGCGCATTGTCTGGATGGATTGATCCTTCTGACTAACTGTGATAAAATCACTCCTGGCATGTTAATGGCTGCGGCCAGACTTGATATTCCAGCCATTGTGGTTACAGCCGGGCCGATGCTTTCTGGGCGCTACAGGAAGAGAAGACTCTCTTTGGTGCGCGATACCTTTGAGGCTGTGGGCAAGTGCCAGCAGGGGTTAATTAGTGAGGAGGAAGTTGCTGCGCTTGAGATAGAGGCTTGTCCTGGGGCAGGCTCCTGCCAAGGGATGTATACGGCTAATACTATGGCCTGCATAACCGAGGCTCTTGGGATGTCGCTGCCAGGATGTGCGACTGCTTTGGCTGTTTCGGCCAAGAAGAAAAGACTGGCCTTTGAAAGCGGCCGTCGGGTGGTTTCCTTGATCAGAGAAGGAATTACCCCGCGGCAGATCATGACTAGGGCGGCATTTGAGAATGCTATTCGGGTTGATCTGGCTCTTGGCGGATCGACCAACACGGTTTTGCATATTCCGGCCATTGCTGCGGATGCGGAAGTTGATACTCCTCTTGAGCTCTTTGATCAGTTGAGTAAGGATACGCCTCACATTGCTAGTCTTCGACCTGCTGGTGAGCATTTTATGGAGGACCTTGAGTACGCGGGTGGTATTCCGGCGATCTTGAAGAGACTTTCCACCAAGCTCAAAGACAATCCGACGGTTTGCGGCCAATCCATACTTCAGATTTCTGAGCAGGCTGAAATCTTCGATGAGGAGGTAATTCACTCTCTGGACAATCCTTATCATGCTGAAGGAGGAATAGCAGTTTTGCGGGGCAATTTGGCCCCTGATGGAGCGATTGTCAAGCAGTCGGCAGTCAGTGAAAAAGCTATGCGCTTTAGCGGGCAGGCTCGGGTTTTTGATTCTGAAGAGAGGGCCATGCAAGCTATTATGAATAGAGAAATCTCTGAGGGCAGTGTGGTTGTTATCCGATATGAAGGGCCAAAGGGAGGTCCCGGGATGCGCGAGATGCTCTCTCCTACGGCTGCCCTGGTTGGCATGGGGCTAGCTGAATCAGTGGCTTTGATCACCGATGGCCGTTTCTCGGGTGGAACGCGGGGGCCCTGCATCGGCCATGTTTCGCCAGAGGCTATGGAGGGTGGGCCGATTGCTCTGGTTCAGGATGGTGATCGGATCACGATTGACATTCCGGCCAGGCGGCTGATTTGGGAAGTGGATGATGAGACCGCAGCCTTGCGGCGCAGGCAATGGAGCGCTCCGGCAGGTCGCATCCAGAAGGGCTATTTGAAGCGCTATGCGCACCTGGTAACCTCAGCCAATACGGGGGCTGTTCTGAGAACATAGGCAAGATTTTGATAGCCTAGGCAAGTGAGGAAAATATATTTTATTTAAAATTTTATTTAAAATCCGCCTTTATTTTTTCCCACCCTATGAGAACTCATGTATCACAAAATGAGGGGAGCGACCTTTGAAAATCAGCGGATCAGAGATATTTATTCGCAGTCTGAAAGAGGAAAAGGTAAGCCATATTTTTGGCTTTCCCGGTGCAACGATTCTGGGTATTTATAACCAGCTTCTGGACTCAGACATTCAGCATATTCTGGTTCGGCACGAGCAGGGAGCGATTCATGCCGCTGATGGCTATGCCCGTGCCTCTGGAAAGCCTGGCGTATGTTTGGTTACCTCAGGTCCAGGAGCCACTAACACCGTAACCGGTGTGGCCACTGCCTTTATGGATTCCATTCCGGTCGTGATCTTTACTGGCCAGGTACCCACCAGTATGATTGGCAACGATGCTTTTCAGGAGGTGGATATCGTTGGTATAACCCGCTCGATCACCAAGCATAATTACCTGGTCAGTCAGGTCAAGGATCTAGCCAGGATTATCAAGGAGGCCTTCCATATTGCCACTACTGGAAGGCCTGGGCCGGTGCTGGTGGATCTGCCCCGCGATGTGCTCATGGATGAGGCCGAGTTCCACTATCCTGCCGAGGTTTCGATTCGTGGCTACAAGCCAAATTATATCGGACATCCCAAACAGATCGAAGCGGCCCTTAAGTTAATCGCCAAAGCCAAGCGTCCCGTGATTTACTCTGGCGGAGGAGTTATCCGCTCAGGGGCCAGGCAGGAGCTGCTCGAGCTGGTTAATAAAACCAATATTCCAACCACCAGCACCCTTATGGGTCTTGGCGGCATCCCTGGCGATCATCCCCGGTTTTTGGGAATGCTCGGCATGCATGGGACTAAATACGCCAATCTGGCCGTTACCGAGTGCGACCTTCTGATTGCCATCGGCGCCAGATTCGATGATCGGGCCACGGGAAAGCTTGAAAAGTTTGCCCCAAAGGCTAAGTATATTCACATTGATATTGATCCTGCCACCATTAGTAAAAATGTTCGGGTTCATATCCCGATTGTCGGTGATGCCAAGCTGATTCTGCGGGAAATTAACAAGGCTGTGGTGCCGGGTGATTATTCGGCCTGGATTGAGCGGATCGAAGAGTGGAAAAGAGAATTTCCGCTTTCCTATCAACAGGATGATGAGATTATTAAGCCTCAGTATGTGATTGAGCAGATTTATGATCTGGTCAAGGACAGGGCCATCATTGCCACTGATGTAGGGCAGCATCAGATGTGGGTGGCTCATTACTATAAATTCAATGATCGCAGGATGCTGCTAACCTCAGGAGGGCTTGGAACCATGGGCTATGGACTTCCGGCAGCTATTGGGGCTCAGGTTGCCTGCCCAGACAAGCTGGTGTTTGATATTGCTGGAGATGGCAGTTTTCAGATGGTCCTTCAGGAGTTGGCTACAGCGGTGCAGTATAATCTGCCGGTCAAGGTAGCGATCATTAATAATCAGTGTCTGGGTATGGTCCGGCAGTGGCAGGAGTTGTTCATGAACAAGCGCTACTCAGGGGTATGCTTAAAGTGTGCGCCGGATTTTGTCAAATTGGCTGAAAGCTATGGAGCTGTAGGCTTGCGGGCTAGCAAGCCAGCTGAGGTGCGTCCAGTGCTCAATGAGGCTATTTCGGTTAATAAGCCAGTGGTCATTGATTTTCGGGTAGCTTGTGAGGAAAATGTTTTTCCTATGGTCCCGGCAGGCGCTGGAATTGAGGAAATGTTATTATCATAAGGTATCATAAGGTGAGGTTTTCCCTTTGAAAAAAACAGGTGCCAAAATATTTGTCGAAACTTTGCTTGAGCATGGTGTGAATACTATTTTTGGTTATCCAGGTGGAGTGCTGCTGCCGATTTACGATGAACTCTATCATGCTCCGATCCGCCATATTCTAACCCGACACGAGCAGGGAGCTATCCATGCTGCGGATGGCTATGCTAGGGTGAGCGGTAAAGTAGGGGTCTGCATGGCTACCTCTGGTCCCGGTGCCACTAACCTGGTTACTGGTCTGGCTACAGCCTTTATGGATTCCGTCCCTGTGGTGGCTTTTACCGGCCAGGTTTCAACCCACCTTTTGGGCAATGATAGCTTCCAGGAGGCGGATATCTACGGCATCAGCATCCCGATAACCAAGTATAACTACCTGGTCAAGGATACGGCCAGATTGAAAGAGGTCATGTATGAGGCCTTTTATCTGGCCACAAGTGGACGGCCCGGTCCAGTGTTGATTGATCTTCCCAAGGATGTCCAGACCACTCAGATTGACGAGCCAAAGCTCCCTGAGCTAACCCTGCCGCTCAAGGGACCGCACTATACTCCTGAAGAAAGAAAAAGGCAGCTTGAGCTGATTCTTTCCCTAATCAGCAAGGCCGAGCGCCCGGTAATTTATGCCGGTGGTGGGGTAATAAAGTCTGAAGGAGCAGAGAAGGCTTTGCGGCATTTGGCTGAGAAGGCTAAGATTCCGGTAACTACCACCCTGATGGGCAAGGGAGCTTTTCCAGAAACGCACCCTTTGAGCCTGGGGATGCTCGGCATGCACGGAACCCGGTATGCTAACTATGCAGTGGCCAAGTGCGATCTTCTGATTGCTGTCGGTGCTCGGTTTGATGACCGGGTAACTGGAGAGCCATCCACCTTTGCCCGAGAGGCAAAAATAGTTCATCTAGATATCGATCCCGCTGAGGTTGGTAAGATCATCCAGGTTGATGCCTATCTCATTGGTCAGGCTAAAGACCTCCTGCAGGAGCTGGCCGAGGGGATTGAGCCCCAAGGGTTAGCATCTCATGAAGAGTGGCTTTTGCAGATTGACCAGTGGAAGAGGGATTTCCCTTTGAGCTATCCGAAGAAGGAGGGTGTGATTAGCCCCCAGTATGTGGTTGAGCAGATTTACGAGAAGACCCAAGGTGAGGCAATCATTACCACTGAGGTGGGGCAAAATCAGATGTGGGCAGCTCAGTATTACAAGTGTAGTCGGCCAAGGAGCTTTATCAGCTCAGGAGGTCTTGGGACTATGGGCTATGGATTTCCGGCAGCCATCGGGGCCAAGATCGCCTGCCCGGACCGGATCGTGTTTGATATTGCCGGAGATGGCAGCTTTCAGATGAATATTCAGGAGCTGGCTACAGCCGTCTACAATAAAGTCAATGTCAAGGTAGCTATTTTGAATAATGGTTTTTTGGGCATGGTCCGTCAGTGGCAGGAACTTTTCTATGGCCGTAGGTATTCTCAGACTAGACTCAGTGGAAACCCTGATTTTGTTAAGATTGCCGAAGGATATGGCGCGCTCGGTCTGCGGGTGGAAACTCCTGAGGAGGTGCCTTTGGCCATTGAGCGGGCTATAGCTGAGGATCGGCCAGTAGTGATTGATTTTCATGTTGATCCTGAGGAGAATGTCTACCCGATGGTTCCGCCCGGTGGAGCCATTAATGATATGCTGGATAGGAAAGAAAAGTAGATGAGACATATTATCTCGGTCTTAGTAAGGAATCATCCTGGAGTATTGTCGCATGTGGTTGGGTTGTTTACCCGTCGCTCATACAATATTGAGAGTCTAGCTGCCGGCGTAACCGAAAATCCTGAAATTACCCGAATAACCATTGTCGTTACCGGAGATGACCGGGTGCTGGACCAGGTCATGAAGCAGGTAAATAAGCTGGTCGATGTATTGAGCGTGAGTGATCTGAAGTATGATCAGGCTATCACCAGGGAGCTTGCGATTATCACCGTCAAGACCACACTCCAGACCAGAGGGGCAGTAATCGAGATTGCTAATGTCTTTGGGGCCAAGGTGGTTGACATGTCTGAAGACACCATTACCCTTGAGCTTTCGGGGACAGAGCGGGTGCTTCAGAACCTGGTGCGTCTCCTGAAGCCCTTTGGTATCAGCGAAATGGCTAGAACCGGTATGATCGCTTTGGCCATGAAGAGCAGCGAAGAGCAGTAAATAATCAACTATAATTTTGCACTTTTTCTCCAAGGCCTCGATTTTATTTGGCTCGATTTTACTTGGTTTGGTATGAAAGATAACTTTCAAGAATTTCAAGGCAGGGGAGTTTTCTGCAAAGGTGTAGTAAATAGAGTGATTAAAGTGATTAAGATTGAGGGAGAAAGCTCGTGCGCCATACCATATCTGTATTTGTGGAGAATAAGTTCGGGGTGCTGGCTAGAATTGCTGGTCTATTCAGTGCCAGGGGATTCAATATCGACAGCTTGTCAGTGGGCGAGACCACTGATCCGACCGTTTCAAGGATGACCATTCTCACTAGCGGCGATGATCAGATCATCGAGCAGGTGATCAAGCAATTGCGCCGACTGGTAGATGTGATTAAGGTCATTGATCTGACCCAGAGCGACTATGTGGAGAGGGAGATGGTCTTAATCAAGGTGGATGCCCCCTCGGCTCATCGGGCTGAGATTTTGCGGATTTGCGATATCTTCCGTGGCAAGATCGTTGATGTCAATCCTAAAACTATGACCATGGAAGTTACCGGAGATGAGGGGAAAATAAATGCCCTGATTGATCTGCTGAAGCCGATCGGCATCAAGGAAATCGCCAGAACCGGAAAGGTGGCTATGGCTAGGGGAAAACAGGATAAGAATTTGGCAGGCAAGGGCCAAGGTGGAATGCCGCTGGAGGAGGTGGTGAGTGAGGAGAAAACGTGAGGTGATAATGGTGAGACGACCGACCACAGTCTTGATGTTGGCCCGAGTAGTAGTTATATGCATCGTAGCCATCATTATGGCTGGAGATTATGTCTCTGGTGAAGTTAATGTCTATCTGAAAATGGAAGATTTTACCTGGAAGGAATATGATCAGGATGGATCACGGCTTTTAAAAGAATCTGGGCCGCGTATAGGTTTGGGAATAGTGGGTAGGAATTCACCTAGATCTGGCCCTGGCCCTCATTGGATCCTGACGGGTAAATTTGAGATCTTAGGCGGCAGTGTTGACTATGACGGCCAAACTCAAGATGGCACACCAGTAACCACCGATGTTGATTATGCTGGTATTAGGCCAGAGTTAAACTTGGGGCCAAGATTCATTTTCACCGATACTTCCTCTGTTGAGCCATTTTTTGGGTTTGGTTGGATGAATTGGGAAAGAGACATCAAAAGTAGAGGCTATGCCAAGGGATATAAGGAAGAGTGGACATCCACTTATACCCTATTGGGTCTAAAAAATGACTTTCTCCTCTTTAGCGGCCTTAGGCTATTGACTGAATTTCAGGTCAAATTTCCCCTGGATAACAAAAACGTAGCTGACTTAGGAGGATTAGATATCCATCTTGAACCTGGTCGAAAGCCTTTTTTCTATGCTGAAGCTGGTCTTGCCTGGCCCAGGTTGAAAGCCAATATATTTTATGAAACGATGAGATTTTCAGCATCCGATGAAGTTATAGTAGATGAATACTGGGTTTTCCTTCAGCCAAAATCAGAAGCTGAGATTTTCGGGATAAGTCTTGGGGTAATATTTTAATATCGTACTTGAAGGGTAACGTAAGGAGGTTATTGTATGGCTAAGATGTACTATGAGCAGGATGCTGATTTGCAGCATCTTATGGGCAAGACCATTGCCATAGTCGGTTATGGAAATCAGGGGGCTGCCCAGGCCAAGAATCTTAGGGACAGCGGTCTTTCGGTCATTGTCAGCGATCTTAAGGGAAGCCCGCAGTGGGCGCAGGCGGAAAAAGATGGCTTTTCAGTCATGACTACCAAAGAGGCGGCGGCTAGGGCCGAGGTGATCCAAGTCCTTGTTCCCGATCAGTATCAGCCGGAAGTGTATGCTCAGGATATTAAAGAGCATATGACCAGCGGTAAGGCTTTAGTGTTTTCTCATGGCTTCAATATCCACTTTGGGCAGATTGTGCCTCCTGCCGAGGTCGATGTTTATATGGTTGCCCCTAAGGGGCCGGGATTTTTGGTTCGGGAAATGTATGAGCAGGGCAAGGGAGTGCCGGCCCTGATCGCGGTTCAGCAGAACGCTACTGGCAAGGCCAAGGATTTAGCTCTGGCCCATGCCAAGGGGATCGGAGCGACTAGGGCAGGGGTTTTGGAAACCACCTTTGCCGAGGAAACGGAAACGGATCTGTTTGGCGAGCAGGCTGTTTTGTGCGGTGGGCTTTCGGAGTTGATCAAGGCTGGCTTTGATACCCTGGTCGAGGCTGGATATCAGCCGGAAATCGCTTATTTTGAGTGCCTCCATGAGGTAAAGCTGATTACCGATCTCATCTATGCCAAAGGGATCACTGGGATGCGGCAGGCAATCAGTGATACTGCCGAGTACGGGGATTTGACCCGCGGCAGCCGAGTAATTAATGAGGATGTGCGCGATGAGATGCGGATGATTTTAGCCGAAATTCAATCTGGAGAATTTGCCAGAGAATGGATTCTCGAGAATAAAGCTAACCGTCCAGTGATGAATGCTCAGAGGAGAATCCAAAAAGAACACTTGATTGAGCAGGTCGGCCAAAAAATCCGAGGGATGATGAGCTGGCTAAAGTAGACAAGTGAACCAGCGATGCGTATTCCAATAGCTAAGCAGGGCTTTCCTTTTATTTTGTTTTTTGCTGCCTTGACAGGTGTAGCTCTGCTGGCAGGGTTTCCCCTGGCAGCAGGGCTTATTTTTTTCCTGACCTTGTTTGTCATCTTTTTCTTTCGGGATCCGGAGCGTAAGGCGCCAGAGGATGAGCATCTGATTGTTTCTCCTGCTGATGGCAAGCTGATTCAGATTCGTCAGATTCCGGCAGGGGAGGTTTTGGCCGAGCCGGCTGTTTGTCTTAGTGTCTTCATGTCTCCTTTCAATGTTCATGTCAATCGGATGCCTTTTCAGGGAAAGATCCTAAAAAAAATCTATAACCCGGGCAAGTTTCTCCCTGCCTACCGGCAGAAGGCCTCACTCTTGAACGAGCAGGTGTCGGTCCTGGTTGATACCGATGGCGGGCCGATCAGAATGACCCAAATCGCTGGTCGATTGGCTCGTCGAATCGTCTGCTGGGCGCAGGAAGGAGATACCCTGGCCCGGGGCGAGCGGTTTGGTATGATTAAATTTGGCTCTCGGGTCGATCTTTGTCTGCCTAGGGAAAATACGGTGATCGTAATTCGCCTTGGAGATCGGGTCAAGGCTGGAGAGACTGTCTTGGCTCGCTTTTCCTCCCTCTCGCCTAGGTTGAATAAGCATGATGAATAAGCAGGATTGGAGATAGAACTATTACCAAAGAGAGATTTTCATGGAAGTTCAAGATCAACTTGTAAAAATATTTTATCGGAGTATAGAGGCCAAAGAGGCTTTCTTGAAATCAAATCTTGAGCTTGTTGAAACTGTAGTTTTGCGGCTTGTGCTTTCTCTTCAGAGCGGAGGCAAGGTTTTGCTGTTTGGAAACGGCGGCAGTGCGGCCGATGCCCAGCATCTGGCTGCTGAGTTTGTCAACCGCTTTTTATACGACCGCCCAGCCCTGCCGGCCATTGCCCTGACTACGGATAGCTCGGTTCTGACCAGTATCAGTAATGATGCCGATTATAGCCAAATCTTCAGTCGTCAGATCGAAGCCCTGGGGAAGGCAGGGGATGTGGCTATCGGCATCAGCACCAGCGGCAACTCACCCAATGTCCTCTTAGGGCTCCAGAAGGGAAAACAGATGGGACTATACACTGTGGCCTTCTCAGGTGGGGATGGAGGCAAGATCAAGACCGCGGCCGATGTCTGCCTCACAGTGCCGTGTCGGGAAGTGCCTCGCATCCAGGAGGTCCATATTACCCTTGGCCACGCCATCTGCGAGCTGGTGGAAGCGGCTATCTTTCCGAAAGGGATTAAATAACACGCCCATATACATTGTGGTCCTTCGCTAACAAAGCGTGCAATTTTGGCGAACACAGAGGGCCGCCCCTGCGATTGATTGGGTAATTGGATCTGCTCTCGTACTTGGCGAGAAACCAATTAGGCACAACCTCTGCGATAAATATGAGCTAATAAAAAGAATCTATACTTTTGCACTTTTTCTCCGATGAGTCGAAAGCCATTTTCTCCTCTGCCAGTTGAAAAGCTCAAAACCAAACCCCTAGCCGAGCGAAAGAGCAAGGTGAATGTGGAGCTGTTTGCTCGGGCCGTAGGGTATGGTCAGAGTGTTTCGCAATTTCTTGATGGACTGCCGAAGATTTTGGCGGCTAAGGATCTCCTTGAGATTGCCGACCGGGTAGCCCAGGCAGTCAGGAAAGAGAAGGGCGTGATCCTGGCCCTTGGGGCCCATGTGATTAAGTGCGGCCTAGCTCCTGTGCTGATAGATTTGATGCAACGGGGTGTGATCAGCGGCCTGGCCTTTAATGGGGCCGGGGTTATCCATGACTATGAGTTAGCCATTCATGGCCAGACCTCGGAAGATGTCGATCAAGCCATTGTCAGGGGAGAGTTTGGCATGGCTGAAGAGACTGCTGTCCAGCTCAATCAAGCTATCAATGAAGGAGTGAATGCAGGATGCGGCCTTGGTGAGGCTGTGGGTAAATACTTGACTGAGCGCAATCCTCCCTTTGTCAACTTCAGTCTATTTGCGGCTGCCTATCGGCTGAAGATTCCGGCAACGGTCCATGTAGCCATCGGGACAGACATTATCCATATGCACCCTGAGGCTAGGCCAGATCTTCTGGGGAAGGGAAGTATGCTGGATTTTCGGCTATTTTGCTCAGCTATCACCTCTTTGCATCAGGGCGGAGTGTATTTCAATATCGGCTCGGCAGTGATCCTGCCCGAAGTTTTCCTAAAAGCCCTGACCTTGGTCAGAAACCTTGGCTATCCTTTGACTGACTTTACCACTGTGAACCTGGATTTTATTCAGCACTACCGTCCCATGACTAATGTGGTTCGAAGGCCCATCATCGGGGGCGGCCAAGGATATTCGCTGATCGGCCATCATGAGATCATGATTCCTTTGCTGGCTGCTGCTATTTTTGATCGGCTGGGACCTTGCCCTGACCACAAAATAGGCCAAATGCTGCCTGAGCCGCCAGAAAGCAGGTGTGGATAAGAAAGGGCTATGAAGCGCCGGGAGCGGGCTGATAAACTCCTCTGCGAGCAGGGTCTTGCGCCGAGTCGGCAGAAGGCCAGAGCTCTGATTATGGCTGGCTGTGTGTTGAGTGGAGAGGTGAGGGTTGAAAAATGCGGTCAGATGCTACCTGCCGATTGTCTGCTCAAGGTTAGGGAAGCCGATAATCCCTATGTGAGTCGAGGAGGGTTAAAACTAGAGCATGCCCTGCGCCGATTTGCCCTGGATGTGCGGGGAAAAAGAGCCCTGGATGTCGGAGCCTCAACCGGTGGCTTTACCGATTGTCTGCTCCAGCATGGAGCTGAGCAGGTTTATGCCGTAGATGTCGGCTATGGCCAGATGGATCCAAAGATAAGAAGCGATCAGCGAGTGGTTCACCGTGAGCGGGTAAATATCCGGCATGTGGTCCAAGCTGATTTTCCCTTCCTTTTTGAGCTGATCACTATTGATGTGTCGTTTATCTCCCTGCGCCTTGTGCTGCCGCCAGTTAAGGAACTTCTGGCTGATGGGGGAGAGATCGTAGCTTTGGTCAAACCGCAGTTTGAGGTCGGCAAGGGGCAGGTAGGCAAAAATGGTGTTGTACGCGATAGCAAAAAGCATGAGCAGGTTTTGCGCGAGATCATTGACTGTGCTCAAAATCTCGGCCTATGTTTTCGAGGTCTTGCGGCTTCGCCAATCAGTGGAGCCAAGGGAAATCTGGAATTTTTTCTCCATCTGGTCAAGTCAAACGAGCGGGCCAGCCAGGAGATGATCGAGCAAGCCATTTGCCAGCGGTAATTTTTATACTGCGCGAATGGGTGAATCCTTAACTTTTCTTTTGGTCATCTCAAGCAAAGTGAGAAGACTCATACTGATAAAATCGAAGAGTATCACCGCAAGGCTGCAAAATGTGCAGAGGTTTTGGTTCCTTATTGTGTGAGCCCCCACTTCATCATAGGAGCCTATGTTTCAGGTGCGGAGGGCGAAATTGAAAAAGGCCCGCTTATCTTCAGTAAGCCTTCTACTGAAGAAAGGCGGGCCTTTTTTACCTACAGCCTGCCTGATTGGATCAGAGCAGAATTCCAGCCGATGCTCCTGTGGTGGTACCGGTGGTGGATGATGATGAGGTGGTAGTATTGCTACTATTTCCCCCGCTGCCAAAGAGAGAGGGGAAGAGCTGGCTATAGAGGCCACCGATCCCCAGGGTCGAGGCGATCTGGAGGAAAGGTACCTGGTATTGGATGCCGCCGGGTGTGGTAATCGTATAATACAGGTTCTGGAGACCAAATGGGCTGCTAAGAGAGCTTAATCCTCCAAGACCATAGTAGGAGCTCAAGGATGAATTCAGCCCTCCGTACAATCCCCCCAAGCCTCCCAATCCACCCAAGCTGGCCAGACCGCTCAAGCCGGCAAGACCACCCAGAAGCCCTCTTCCGTAAAGTCCAGAAGCCGCGGCAAGACTATAATAATATGGCAGCAACAGGCTTAAGCTGCTCCCCCCAAGACCATACAGTGAGCCATATCCTCCCCCTCCGTACAGCCCGTAGCCTCCTCCGTATCCAGAGTACAATAGCGAAGGATAGCCTCCATAGGCGGCGGAGTAGCTGCTTCCACCATAGGAGCTGCCACTGCTGCCACCATAGAGGCTACTGTAGCCGTAATAAGGATAGCTGCTGCTGCCATAGGCCGAATAGCTTGGGTAATATCCGTAGTAGGCTGAATAACCTGATAGTGGTGCATAACTTGTGGTTGGATAAGAGTAGGCACTGGTTGATGAGCTTGTGCTCGTACCTGTATATGGCGATGTATAGTAAGCATAGGGATAGATTTGAGCTAAGGCTAGCGATGATCCGAATAGCCAGCAGATAGCTGAAAGAGAAATAATCACAATCCTGATCGTCCAAAGTGGAGACTTCCAAAACCGAGTATTCATGTTCTTAAGCCTTCTTGTGAGATAGTTATAGTTATAGAGAATTTGCGAAAAAGAGCACACAAGCCACAAGAGCCGTCATCTTAAAGTTAGAGCGAAAAAGAGAACGACAAGCTTATTATTCAGAGTCTGCCGGTATAAGGAAAAAATTTTCTCATCTCCTGATCTAGCAATAACGAAGGCTCAGAGTCTGTCGGTGGACGGAAAGAATACGGATATGACATAGTTGATATCACCCCCCCAAGAAAAAGATAAGGCCCCTGAAAAATACTTCCTTGCTTTGCGGCTATTGTAATTAAAATCGCCTCATTCAAGAGCCAGTGGTTTGAGCTCTGTTCAATTAGCCAGTGGTTTTAGATCCGCTTAATTAGCATAATTGAACTTTTTGTTTTGTAGTGAAATGCAAACCTTGTGCCGAGCTGTTCGGGCAGGCTTAGCTGAGTATTCAGAGTATGCATTCAAGGGATGAGGGGAGTTTGACTATGCAAAATAATTCATGATATGCAATTTGTTTCAGTTTTGACCCTCTGTGAACTGTCCTTGCCGTATCTGCTGAGCCCGCTCAAGCAATTGGGCCGCTAGGGTAAAGTCAGGTTTCAGGCGCAGCGTCTCCTGGTATTCTTCAATAGCCTGATCGATCATCCCCTTAGTATCATAGGCCGTAGCCAGGTTGAAATGGGCTTGAGCTGAGCCAGGAGCAATCTTGACTGCTTTCTGATAAATGGCAATGGCCTGGTCTAGGGCCTGCTGATGAAAGTAGATGGTTCCGATGTTCAGATAGGCATCGACATAATCTGGCTTGGCTTTTAGGGCTCGATGGTAGGATTCAAGGGCTTTATCTGTCTGGCCTTTCTGTCCATAGGCTACACCTAGATGGAAGAAGGCTTCGGGATTATTCGGATCGAGGGTCAGGGCTTTTTGGATTTCCATAATTGCCTGATCCTCCTGATGGAGGCTGTAGTAGGCAATCCCAAGGTGAATTCTGGGTTTGACCTGATCGGGCAGGGCCTGGACAGCCTTTTGAAGCTCTACCGCTGCCTGATCAGGTTTTCCGGTCAGGAGGTAGAGATCGCCAAGCTCAAGATGAGCAGTCTGATAGCTTGGCTTGAGCCGAAGGGCGGTCTGAAGCTCTTCGATTGCTCGCTCAAGACTGCCAGAGCGAGCATAGAGGAGCCCAAGATTATAGTGAGCATCAGCAAAATTGGGATCAAGAGCCAGAGCCTTTTGAATTTCAGCCCTGGCCTCCTCAAACTGCTGGTTGAAGAGGTAGGTTGCGGCCAGGAGGCTGTGCACCTCCTTGTGATTTGGATTGAGGCGGAGCGCCTCTTTAAATTCAGCCTGAGCCTGCGCCAGATTCCCCTGAGCAGCTAAAAGCATGCCTATCTGCCGCCGGGCATCAAGATAAGTGGGATCAAGCCGGAGCGTCTCCTGGTATTCTCGAATAGCCAGATCGGTTTTTTTCTGCCTCTCATAGACCAGGCCGAGCATAAAGTGGGTGGAGATATCATTCGGGTTAGCCTGAAGGACCTGTTGAAAGGCCTCGACTGCTTCAGTTAGCTCTCCCTTGGCGTAATGGGAAAATCCAATATCAGCCTGATCTGCCACCAGGATGAAATCCTTGGGGTCAGGGAGGCTCTCTTTTGCTTTCTGGCTGCTCAGGTCTGGTTTTTCACTCCATACGTAGCCAAGGCTTTGGAGCCTTTGCCGCTGCTCGCTGCTTAGGCTGGTCTGGATAGCTGATCCTGGCTGATAGAGGCTGGGTAGGGATTTTTGCATGGCCAGAAGCCTTGCCTTGAGGCTTTCTGCCTTGGGAGCTGGCTGATCAGCCGCCAGCAGGTTATTGTTCTCTCCAGGATCCTGCTCAAGGTGATAGAGCTCAGGCTTTGGGGCCAGAATGTATTTCCAGGTGCGGGTACGAAGGCCGAAAAGAGGGCTTAGGCCATGATTGAGCCTCGGATAGAGGGATTCACAGTATAGGTCAAGATCGTCTGGTGGGGCAGCAGAAGCAGGAGTAGTGGCTTTGGCGGCCATAACTGGATAGAGACTCACCCCCTGCATCATTTCAGGCCCATTCCCTGCCGATCCTAGGGTATTTTTCTCTCCGGCAGCCGTGGTAGTGCTGGCCGCTTTTGGCATCGGCACCTTGAGAAGCTCCAGGATAGTGGGCATAAGATCAATAGTTCGAACCAAGCCGCTTACCTTGCAGCCACGGGGAAGTTTGGCCGGATAGCGGAAAATCAGGGGAACGCGCAGCGTGGAATCATAGATAAAGAAGGCATGGGTCCGCTCTCTGTGCTCTCCTAGACCCTCGCCATGGTCAGAGGTAAAAACGATTAGGGTATGGTCGAGCACGCCGAGCTGCTCCAGTTTGTCCAATACCTGGCCGAGGCACATATCCGTATAGGCGATCTCACCATCGTAGGGATTTTCCCTATACTTACTGCCGAAGGGCTCAGGGGGCGAGTAGTCCGCATGGGGATCAAAGTAGTGGATCCAGAGGAAAAATTTTTCCTGATAGTGCTGATCAAGCCACTGGATAGCTCTTCGGCTGGTCTCCTCTCCTCGCCGCTCGTTATGAAGGATTGATGGGCCGCCTGCTTGGTTCTGTGAGCAGTCATCGTCATAGACCTCAAATCCTTGATTTAGGCCAAAGCATGAGTCAAGGGTATATGAGCTGACCATAGCTGCTGTTCGCCAGCCGTGCTGCTGCAAAATTTCGGCCAGGGTAGTTGCTGACTGATTCAGAATAAAGGTCCCGTTGTTTCGCACCCCGTGCGACGGGGGATAGAGACCGGTGAAAATCGACACATGAGAGGGAAGAGTGATAGGCACCGGCGTAAAGGCCTGGGTAAAGAGTATGCCATCTTTGGCTAGCCGGTCGATTCGAGGAGTTTCGACCTTAGAATAGCCATAGCAGCCAAGATGATCAGCCCGTAGCGTATCGATGGTAACCACCAGGAGATTGATCGGTCGATCAGGCAAAGGTGCCTGCCGACGAGAGCAGGCGGGAAGAAAAGCAAGCCCTACTCCCACCGCGGCAGTCATAAATAGCACCACGGGTGACATTGCCCACACTAGGGCAGCAGCTACAAGATTACACAAGAGAGTCTTTATCTGTAGCCTGATCGTGAGCCTGATCATAGTTTTATCTCCTTATATTTTTTGCATATTTTCTGCACTTTTTGTATTCTTTCTACAGGCTACAGGGATCGTCTAGCCTAAGAGGCCGATCAACCCAGAGCGCCTCACCATACTTGACATTAATCAATGAGCCAAAATAGCGGCACCTTGACTCTACATGGAATGCATAATCAGAAACCCCAATGGTTCGATAGGGTTGGCTGTCCTCTTCAGAAGGAAAGATCTGCGATCGGTAGGCTGATAGGGCTTCCATCTTCCGGGGGAATTCAGCGGTGATATCGACCACAAAGGTAGGGATCAGGGGTTGATGAGCAGGATAGTAGTAAATCCGTCGAGGATAGTGGGGGGGATAGCCAAGGTCTAGTTTGGCTAGTCTGGCCTGGAAGAAAGCTTGCTGAACGATCCTGCCTGCAGCAGCATGATCCGGGTGCCAGTCCTCAAAGTATGGGGCAAGGATAATTGAGGGCCGAAGCTTTCGAATCAGGCGGGCAGCGGCCAGGATCTGGTCATAACCTGCGGTTAGGCGACTGTCGCCAAGATTGAGATTTTCTCGCACATCCACAGCCAGCAGCCGGCTGGCCTGGGCTGTTTCCTGGGCCCTGAGCTGCGCTGTTCCTCGCGAGCCCATCTCCCCGCGGGTCAAATCCGCAATGCCTGTCCGGTAGCCCCTATTTTTCATTTTGATGAGTAAGCCTCCAAGGCAGATTTCTACATCATCGGGATGGGCGCCAAAGGCCAGGAGGTCAACCGAAGGAGACTCTTTGTTTGCTGCCTGCTGCTGATGGCCAAAAAGGGTATGGTGCTCTGGCGTCATGAGATTTTTTCTCCTCAAATCTTTTTTTAAATCAGCCTGAAATTTCAAGCTGATAGTGGTAAAAATAGTTTTCAAGCTCAAGGGCCTGGATAGCTGTCAAAAAATCCGGGCCATAGTGACTGAGAAGGTAGAAGATATTGAGCTTTCGCTCCTGGGGATAATCGTCCCTGAGGATGCAGGATGAGCGATCATGAAGAGTAGCGCTGAGTCGAGGCAAAATGATCGGCATCTTGAGGCCGAAATACTCATATACGCCCTTGATCTGGGCTAAGTAGCCGATCTCGGCCGGGCCAGCCAGATAGCAGAGGGTGGGGAATAGAAGCTCGGAGAAAACAGGCCGAAGGTAAACATTGGGGCTAAAGCGCTCGGGTTGGAGCTGAAATAAATCTTGCAATTGCTCACGGGAATAGGCCTGGTTTTCAGTATGAAAGAGCTTACCATCCCAGATAACCTTCTCACGGCGCTGTCCCTGGTAGAGAAAGAATGGGCATTGCTGAGGATGATGTGGCAGTTGGCGGCGAAAGCCGCGTCGCTCAAGCTCCCGGCCTGCCTGATCGACTATTTGGGGAAGTGCCAGGGGATCATCAGCCAAAATTTTTTCCCACAAGGGTTTGGCTAGCCGCTTTATGGCGCCGTGGTTTGGCTCGATCAGAATCAGCCCCCAAGGGCCGAAGAGGGTCAGCATCAGCCGGGCAAACCACTCACCCAAGGTGGCGGATTGGGCCAGGCTGTTTTGGATGATCTGCTCAACCCATTGACAATAGCTGGTCGGTGAGAGGAGCTTCTTTAATTCTTTCAAGAATGAGGCCAATTTTTTCCCACGCAGGGGAAGGAGTCCGATCGGCTGCTTAAAGTGACCGCGGCGGGGCCGAATGGACAATCTAAGGTAGCCTCCGTTGTTTCCAGACTCATCAGGCCAGAAAAGTGAGGTAGCCTCCTCAGGGTTGTGGTCTTCTGAAGCGATCCAGAAGATCGGAATTGTGATTAGATTGAAAACCTGCCTGATTTCCTGGGCCTTTTGCAGGCAGGATATAGTCTTATAGATAGTATACAGAGGGCCGGTCAAGAGGCCTGGTTGCTGGCCGCTCATAATGACCAGGGTTTTCGGATCATTCAGGTGGGCGATCTGGGCCAGGGTTTCAGCTGTCGCACCCAGCCTTTGGTGATAGTCGTGGAGATGGGCAGTGAGAGTTTGGCGATGGGAAAATGCCTGCTTTCGGAGAGAGGCGATCTTCTCATTCACCTGATCTTGATTAAAGTGCAGGAAGGATGAAAAACTGCTTGGCTCTTTCGCGTAGGCATTGAGGAAGGTGCCTGCGGGGAGAATTTCAGAAAAGTTAATCTTCTCTTTTATCCTAACCTGCATATTAGCCTCTGTCGCTTTAGGGTAATTGCATGAAAATTTAAGTGGTTTTTTCGCTAAGTGGTCTTTTCGCTAATAAAGTGCGCAATTTGGGCGGGCATAGAGGCCCGCCCCTACAATTGATTTGGTAACCCCTACAATTGATTGGGTAATGATCCGCCGCGCACTTGTGTTGTTACGCACTTGGCGAAAGAACCACTAAGTGGTCTTTTAGCTAAGTGCAAGAGTAGATCTCGATTCTCCCCTCTATCTTCTTCTTAGGGTGATTATACAATGACTATCATTTGCCTGACAAGAGATTCATCAGAGGGCATGTTGGAGATGTTTCACAATTCTATGGAGAGAGCACGATATTTGACAATAAAACTAAAAACTAGGGAAGGGTAGGGAGGAGATCAGCTTTTTATTTCCCTGAAGATCTTGGATAACAGATGTTCCCCATGTTTAAATTAGGAGGAGGAGATAAGCCGCAGGGGAAGGGTATTGAGGTAAAAGATAATAGTAT
>JAILZY010000145.1 GCA_023512255.1 bacterium
ACTTTCTTCTCTCTTTATTTTCTCTCCTCCCCTTTATATTTTCAACATTATTTTTTCAACATGGGGAACATCTGGAGGCTGAGCAGCCCGGTATCATTTTAAGGCTTATTATGGTATCATAAAATGTAGTCTTGTTAGAATTAATTTCATTATATTGGTGTCAATTATAGTATAAATTATGAACTCAAAAGAACAAAACTCGATCAAAATCATCTCTGCTCGCCAAAACAATCTCAAGGGATTTGATGTTGAGATTCCCTGGCATCAGATCACGGTAATTAGTGGTGTGAGCGGATCGGGAAAATCGAGCCTGGCTTTCGATACCCTTTACGCTGAAGGCCAGCGCCGCTACCTTGAAACCTTCTCGCCCTATGCTCGGCAGTTTATGGACCGGATGGATAAGCCAAGGGTTGAAAAAATCGAGGGTATTCCTCCAGCTATTGCCATTGAGCAAGGAAGTCCGGTCAGAACATCGCGGTCTACGGTTGGGACTATGAGCGAGTTGACCGATTTTGTCAAACTGCTCTTTGCCAGGATCGGTGAACTGCACTGTCGCCAGTGCTCCCGCAAGGTAGAGCGCGACAGTCCTGACACCATCTTCCAGACTCTCATCAGCCAGGAGGAGCCAAACAGCCGCCTAATCCTGGGCTTTCCCTATCCGAACTCGGCTGAACTTGATCCGGCCTCTGTACAGCAAGAGCTGCTTCGGCAAGGCTTTTTTAGGATTCTTGAAGGTGATCAGATTATTGAACTCAGTGAACTTTCTCCTGCCGAATTATCTAGCCCTAGGCAGAATGTTGACCGTTCAGTAGTCGTTGACCGGCTTATCCTCAGGGCAGAGGACAAGTCACGAATAATTGATTCGCTTGAGCAGGCCTTGCAGTTTGGCCAAGGAAAGATCATAGTGCGGATTCCGGGAAAAAAGACCTTGCGGTTTAGCTCTCATCTCCACTGTCCCTATTGCGATCTTACCTATCGGGATCCTGTGGCGAATCTTTTTTCCTTCAACAGCCCCCTTGGGGCCTGCCCGACTTGCCGAGGGTTTGGTCGAGTGATCGGGCTTGATCTTGATCAGGTAATCCCGAATCCAGCTCTCTCGATTGAACAGGGAGCTATAAAACCCTGGGATACGGAGCGAGAAGAGTATGATGATCTGCTTCGCTTCTGCCGCAAAAAAGGTATCCCAACTACGGTGCCGTTTGAGCGGCTCTCCAAGGAGCAGCAAAAGGCAATCATTGATGGGGCTGATGGATTTTATGGCCTGCGCCGATTTTTCAACTGGCTTGAGAGCAAAAGCTATAAGATGCATGTGCGGGTGTTTTTATCCCGCTATCGAGGCTATTTTACCTGTCCAGACTGCCACGGCAGCCGCTTTAAGCCAGAGGCGCTCCTCTATCGGATCAGAGGGCTGAACCTGGCCCAAATCTATGCCTTGCCGATTGATGAGGCTCTTGAATTCTTTGTCAAGCTTTCTGCCGAAAAACCGCAGCAGCAGTTTGATCAGGCAACCGAGATGATCCTTAGTGAGATTGTAAGCCGCCTCCGCTATCTCAGCCGGGTAGGGCTTGGCTACCTAACCCTGGATCGGCAGTCGCGGACCCTGTCTGGGGGAGAGGTCGAGCGATTGAGTCTGACCAAAGCACTTGGCTCTTCCCTGGTCAATATGCTCTATGTACTCGATGAGCCAAGTGTGGGGCTTCATCCCCGCGACAGCAGCCGCCTGGTGAGTATCCTGAAAGAATTGTCCAGGCAGAATACGGTAGTTGTAGTCGAGCACGATCCGCAGATTATCAGCGGTGCAGACTACCTGCTCGATCTTGGCCCTGGAGCGGGCGAGGGGGGAGGCCAGGTGGTCTATGCCGGTCCTTTGTCTGAAATTGCCCAGGCTAAGGGTTCAAAAACCATCGACTATCTGCTTGGCCGAACAAAAATTTCGCTTCCAAAAAGCCGCAAAAAACCAGATCCCGATCGGCAGATCCGAATACGAGGCGCCAGGGCTAACAACCTAAAAGGACTCGATCTAACGATTCCTCTTGGCCTGATGGTCTGCCTGACTGGTGTTTCTGGCTCAGGCAAAAGCACACTGGCCGAGGAGATTCTCTATAAGGGGATTCGAAAGAAGAAAGGCTATTCAATGGACCAGCCAGGGGCATTTGACTCCATCGAGGGGATTTCAGAGATCGACAATGTGATCCTGGTTGATCAAAGCCCGATCGGCAAAACCCCGCGATCTAATCCGGTAAGCTTTATAGGGGCTTTTGATCCGATTCGAAAGCTTTTGGCTAAAACGCCTCTAGCTAGGGACCGGGGATATTCGCCAGGTATATTCTCCTTCAATGTCCGTGGAGGCCGATGTGAAACTTGTGAGGGCAATGGCTTTGAAAAGGTGGAAATGCAATTTTTGTCTGATGTATACATCACCTGCCCTGACTGCCGAGGGCTGCGCTATCGAGATGAGGTTCTAGAGGTTGCCTACCGGGGGAAAAATATTGGCGATATACTTCAGATGACCTTTTCCGAGGCTAGAGATTTCTTTCAAGATTCTGTGGAAATTACCACTCTCTTTCAGCCCCTGATCGAGGTAGGCCTTGGATACTTGCGGCTTGGGCAGCCAATCAATACCCTCTCAGGCGGTGAGGCTCAGAGGCTCAAGCTGACCAAATACCTAGCTGTGCGCTCCAGAAGGCCGCTGCTGTTCATTTTTGATGAGCCAACCACAGGTCTCCATCTTGACGATATTCGAAAGCTTCTAGCAGCCTTTGAGAGACTTATTTCGGCTGGCCACACCCTCCTGATCATTGAGCATAACCTTGAGGTAATCAAATGCGCTGACTATATCATTGATCTTGGCCCAGAGGGAGGGCAAGCCGGTGGAAGGGTCGTGGCCTGTGGAACACCTGAAGAGGTGGCCGAGGCTAAAGACTCCTATACTGGAAGATTCCTAAAGGAGTACTTGCCGAAAAAGGAGGCTGAAGAAAAAGCTAAGAGCCTTTCCCCACAGATTCTAGCCGCAAATCTAACCACAAATAAGAGGCTGACAGCCCACCTCCCGACTGACCCTCAGCTTACGGCTACTGGAACGGCGGAAGCCGCTGATTCGGCCATTATCATCAGGGGTGCCAGAGAGCACAACCTAAAGAACCTTACCGTAGCCATTCCCCGCGACCAGGTAGTGGTCATAAGCGGCATCAGTGGTTCAGGAAAATCGACTTTGGCCTTTGATGTTCTGTTTGCTGAAGGACAGCGCCGCTACATCGAGAGTCTGCCAACCTATGTACGCCAGTATCTGAAGATCATGGAGCGGCCAGACCTTGACCTCATCACCGGAATCCCACCGACTGTGGCTATTGAACAGCGAATGAGCAGCCTGCCGCGGCGATCAACGGTGGCCACGATCACTGAAATCTACCACTACCTGCGCCTGTTATTCAGCAAAGTCGGGCTACAGTACTGCCGATGCAGCCGACCCATCCAGCCGCAATCTGAGAGCCAGATGCTAAAGCGGCTGATGGAGGCTTTTGCAGGCAGTGAGGTTTTCCTGCTGGCACCCCGAGTTTTTCGGCGCAAAGGCATATATCAAGAGCTTTTCCGACAAGCGAAAAAATCGGGCTATCAGCTAGCCAGAGTCGATGGACGCATTCTTCCCCTTGAGCCAGTGCCAGAGCTTGAGCGCTACCGGGAGCACTCAATTGATCTGGTTATCCGAAAGGTCGCCATTGGCTCGACAGCCGAAGAAGAGCTGATTCAGGCTATAGGCCAGGCGCTCCAGGAGGGCAAGGGAATATTCTACGCTCTAGCGGCTGCCGAAGATGGCTCATCAAGGGGAAGGCTGAGGCGGGAGGAAACCTTCAGCCGTCTGGGCTATTGCCCACAATGTGAGACAGCTTTTGAGCCGCTTGATCCAAGGCTTTTTTCCTTCAATAGTCGCTACGGTGCTTGCCCGACCTGCCAGGGGCTTGGAATTGTATCTTCTGATAATGAGAATGGGATGCTTTGCCCTCGCTGTCAGGGGAAGCGACTGAATGAGCAGGCACTGTCCGTGCGGGTCGCTGGCCTCAACCTAGCTGAGATCACAAGCTTTAGTGTGGAGGAAGCCAAGGAGTTTTTCTCTTACCTTAGCCTGGGTGAGCGGGATCGGATCATAGCCGAGCTCCTGATCCCTGAGATCATGGCCAGATTGGAATTTTTGACTAAGGTCGGGCTCCCCTATCTCACCCTCGACCGCAGCGGAGATACCCTCTCAGGCGGTGAAACTCAGCGGATTCGCCTAGCCGCACAGCTTGGATCAAACTTGCGGGGAGTATGCTACATTCTTGACGAGCCAACTATCGGTCTTCACCCTCGCGACAGCGCCTTGCTTCTTGATACCCTGTGGCAGCTCAAAGAGCGCGGCAATAGCGTAATTATGGTTGAGCATGATGAGGAGTGCATCCAGCGGGCAGACTATGTCTTTGATCTTGGCCCAGGAGCAGGCCGCGGGGGAGGATATGTCATTGCCCAGGGGAGGCCAAATGAGATTCGGCTAAATCCTGCCTCAGTAACCGGAAAATGGCTTGCTAACCGCGGCCGCTTTCGAATCACCTCCCGCAACCGACAGGCCAGCCAGGGAAAGTGGCTAGCAGTGAAAGGGGCTAGCTTGCATAACCTAAAAAATATCGATGTCGCTCTTCCGCTCGGCACCCTCATTGTCCTAACTGGCGTATCAGGCTCAGGGAAAAGTACTCTGTTGCGGGAGATCATTCTCAAGGGAACCAGGGCGCTTTTGAGCGGCCAAAGGCTTTCCGGCGTAAACTGTCAGGCAATTGAGGGCTGGCAGCATCTTGATCGCGTCCTTGAGGTAGATCATTCACCAATCGGCAGAACCCCACGATCTACGCCTGGAACCTACGTAGGTTTTTACGATGATATCCGCCGGCTGTTTGCTACCCTTCCCGAAGCTAGAATTCGAGGATTTGGCCCAGGCCGCTTCTCCTTCAATGTAAAAGGTGGTCGATGCGAGGCTTGCGGTGGTGAGGGAAGAGTGCGAGTTGAGATGAGTTTTTTGCCCGATGTTTATGTTGACTGTGAAGTTTGCTCTGGACAGCGATTTAACGAGGAAACCCTAAATATTACCTACCGGGGGAAAAACATTGCTCAGGTGCTTGAGATGACTATCGAGGAGGGAGCCGAGCTTTTTAGCAATATCCCCAGGATCGCTCATCCGCTTCGTCTCCTGACCGACCTTGGCCTTGGCTATCTCCAGATCGGCCAGCCGAGCAATACCCTCTCAGGCGGCGAGGCCCAAAGGATCAAACTGGTCTCAGAGCTCAGCAAGACCAGCCAAGGGCGAACTCTCTACATCCTCGATGAGCCAACAACCGGTCTTCATCTGGCTGACATTGAAAAGCTGATGCAAGTCCTCCAGAGGCTGGTCGATCTTGGCAATACAGTGGCGGTCATCGAACACAACCTTGAGGTAATCAAAGAGGCAGACTATATCATCGACCTTGGCCCGGAAGGGGGAAGCCGAGGCGGGAGCGTGGTGGCCAAGGGCTCGCCAGAGCAGATCTTGAGCTTTGCGGATAACTCCCATACGGCTCGATTTCTGCGCAAGTACCTGGAAATGGGAGATAGCTAGAACTGATTTTGGAAGGAACCCTTTTGAAATTGGAAGGAACCCTTTTGAAAAAGGGTTCCTTCCAAACCATCCTCCTAAAAC
>JAILZY010000146.1 GCA_023512255.1 bacterium
TGATGAGCTCATTAGTGAGCCCACATATAATTATATCACACATAAAAGACCTTTGTCAGAGGCTAGAATCCTTTGGGCAGATGTTCCTCATCTTTTTATCTTTTTCTCATACAAGGCCCGCCCCCTACCCGCTCGGCAATCTTTGCCGCCAGTTTATTAAAATCCTTCCAGTCGCTTTGCCCACTCTTCTCGCCAGCGCTGTAGGGTTGGGCCGCTGGTTTTAAGACCCCGAAGGGAAAAAAGGTCTGGGCAAAGAGGAATGACCACATAATCAGAGGCAATCAGTGCCGCCCGATTTATCGCTCCAAGATTGGGGCCAAGATCCATCAAGATGATCTCAGCCTGATGCTCTTTGGCCGCTTGGCAGATAATTCGCCAAAAAGCTGATATGATCCTAAAGGCCCGCTCCTTGCGGTCTAGGCATAGAGGCCACTGAGAGTTTAGCTCATCTTCAAACCCAGACAGGGCGAGGTCTCCAACCAAAAGAGCCAGTGTATCTTCAATCGGCTCAAGATGAGGCTTGCTGATATCGCCTACCCCTTTGAGCAGAGGCTGCGCGCATCCAAAGACAGTGTTCGGATGATTGTTTTCAGGCCAAAGCTCCTCCAGTCGATCCTCATCGAGAAAGGCTGCGGTAAGATTAGCTTGAGGATCTAGGTCAGCGGCTACAACCCGCACCTTAAGATCAGCATACATCCAGGCCAGATGATAAACCAGTGAGGTCTTGCCTACCCCTCCCTTATTGTTGAAAAAAGCAATTGTGGTAGCAGTACTCATGGCCGCTTCCTCACCTTAGCCAGAATGTGGGTTTCCTCTACTACTTCAAGATCATTCAATAGAGTTTCAAGTTCTTGATCGGTCAACAACTTATCTTATCCTCCTTGTAGTATCTCATGGTCTGGAGCATCTTACTGCCCTTTCCTCTCCCCACAGTAGTAATTTTGCAGGCATTTGACTCCAAGACCCCGCTTTTTTAAGGCTTCGATCCCATTGACCATAGCTGCCGCCCCTGAGGTGGTGGTAATGATCGGGATGTCATAGGCCAGGGCTGCGGCCCGGATCGAGAGCTCATCCTCCCAGGGTTTGGCCCCGCTTGGAGTATTGATGATGAGCTGAATTTCCCCATTTTTGATTAGATCCACAATATTAGGTCTTCCTTCGTGCACTTTGTAAACCTGCTCTACCTCTACATCATTTTTTCGCAAAGCCCGGGCCGTTCCATTGGTAGCCACAATGCCAAATCCCAGATCGACCAGCTTTTTGACAATGAACAGGATGGTCCGTTTATCTTTATTCTTGACGCTGACAAAAACCTTGCCCCCGAAAGGCACTTTGCTTCCAGCAGCAATCTCGGCTTTGGCAAAGGCCACCCCGAAACTGGTATCAATTCCCATGACCTCGCCCGTAGATTTCATCTCTGGGCCAAGAAGCGTATCTACGCCCGGAAAGCGGTTAAAGGGAAAGACCGCCTCCTTGACTCCAACATAGTCTAGCTCCACCTCCCGGTCAAGCCCTAGCTCAGTTAGGCTTTTCCCCAGCATGACCTTAGTCGCCACCTTGGCCAGGGGCACATTAGTTACCTTGCTGACAAAGGGAACGGTCCGCGAAGCCCTTGGGTTGACCTCAAGGATATAGACCTGATCATTTTTAATGGCATACTGGATATTAATCAACCCTTTGATCTTTAGCTCAGAAGCCAGGGTTCGGGTGTTTTCCTTGATGACCTCGATGATCTCATCGGCCAGGGTATAGGGTGGCAGAACACAGGCGCTGTCACCTGAGTGAATACCTGCCTCCTCGATATGCTCCATAATGCCGCCGATGTAGGTGTTCTGCCCGTCTGAGACCGCGTCCACATCTACCTCGATGGCATCTTCAAGATATTTATCGATCAGGATAGGATGGCCTGGGGAGACATCTTGGGCCAGCTCGATAAACTCGGCTAGACTTGCCTCATTATAGACAATCTTCATCGCCCGCCCCCCTAAAACATAGGATGGCCGGACCACTACCGGATAGCCGATCTTTCTGGCCACAGCTTGCGCTTCTTCCCGCGAGAAGGCCGTAGCATTATCGGGCTGAATCAGCCCCAGTTTATTCAGAATCTGTTTGAATTTCTCTCGATCCTCGGCCTGATCGATGCTGTCACAGCTGGTCCCCAGAATAGGCACCCCCTCTTTGGCCAGCTCAGCCGACAGATTCAAGGGAGTTTGCCCGCCAAATTGCAGGATCACCCCATCAGGCTTTTCCTTGTCGATGATTGCCAGGACATCTTCGCAGGTCAGCGGCTCAAAGTAGAGCTTATCCGAGGTGTCATAGTCAGTGCTAACTGTTTCCGGGTTGCAGTTGACCATGATGCTCTCAATTCCCTCCTCCCGCAGGGCAAAGGAGGCATGGACGCAGCAGTAGTCAAACTCAATTCCCTGACCGATACGGTTTGGCCCCCCTCCTAAGATCATGACCTTTTTCCTCTGCGAGACGCGAATTTCATCCTCCTGCTCATAGGTAGAGTAGTAGTAAGGGGTGTAGGCCTCAAACTCAGCCGCACAGGTATCGACTAGCTTATACACCGGCTCAATTCCCAGAGCCTTTCGCCAGTGGCGAAAGGCCCGCTCTGAGGTTTTTAGTATATGAGCCAGTTGAACATCGGAAAAGCCATATTCCTTGGCTCGTCGTACCAAGGCAGAGCTGACCCCATCAGGCAGCGGTCGACCCTGATCCTGAAAGTGGCGAAGCTCCTGCTGCATGATTTCCCGGCTAAGGAATAATTCTCCTTCTAGGTCAACAATCTGCCTGATATTAGCCAAAAACCAGGGGTCAATAGAGGTCAACTGGTAGATCTCTTCCATCGGGATACCGGCCAAAAAGGCATGACGAATATAAAATATGCGGGCAGGATTGGGGATACGAAGCTGCTGGCGGATATTGACCAGATCTTCACGGCTGTACCCTAAGGCTCTAATCTTCCAGTACTCCTCAAGGGAGGAGACAGAGGCGTCAAAATCTTGTCCGCACTCTTTCTTTCCATCCGCGCCAAGGCCAAAGCGGCCAATCTCCAGCGAGCGCAAGCCCTTTTGCAGGGCCTCCTTGAATGTCCGGCCAATGGCCATAACCTCACCTACCGATTTCATGGATACACCCAAGACCGCTTTGGTTTCAGGGAATTTTTCAAAGGTAAAGCGGGGAATCTTGACCACACAGTAGTCAATGGTAGGCTCGAAGCAAGCTGGGGTCTTGCGGGTGATATCATTTGGAATCTCATCGAGAGTATAGCCGATGGCTAACTTGGCGGCGATCTTGGCAATTGGAAATCCTGTAGCTTTGGAGGCTAAGGCAGAGCTTCGGGAAACTCGCGGATTCATCTCGATAATGACCATTCGGCCATCGCGGGGATTGATAGCAAACTGAACATTGGAGCCACCGGTCTCAACCCCGATCTTGCGGATAACTCTAATGGCCGCATCACGCATTCTCTGGTATTCTTTGTCGGTCAGGGTCTGGGCCGGGGCCACAGTGATGCTATCTCCAGTATGGACCCCCATAGGATCAAGATTTTCAATCGAGCAGACAATGACCACATTATCCTTACTGTCCCGCATGACCTCAAGCTCATACTCTTTCCAGCCGATGACCGACTCTTCAATCAGAACCTCTCTGGTCATACTAAGATCAAGCCCTCGAGCTACCTGCTCCTCAAATTCCTGCCGGTTGTAAACGATCCCACCGCCAGTTCCTCCCAGGGTAAAGCTTGGCCTGATAATGACCGGAAAGGGCATATCCTGGATGATCTTTCTGGCCTCCTCCAGACTATGGGCCATTTTGCTTATTGGAAGGTCAAGCCCAATCTCGATCATGGCCTGCTTAAACTGCTCGCGCTCTTCAGCCCGCTTGATAGCCTCATAATTGGCCCCGATCATCTGCACCTGATAGCGGTCAAAAATTCCCATCTCATAGGCTTTGACAGCCACATTCAGGGAGGTCTGCCCGCCAAGAGTAGGCAACAGGGCATCCGGTCGCTCGATGGCAATTATTTTTTCCAAAACCTCAGGGGTAATCGGCTCGACATAGGTCCGATCGACAATCTCTGGATCAGTCATAATGGTCGCTGGATTGCTGTTGAGTAAAACAACCTCATATCCCTCTTCTTTCAAAGCCTTGCAGGCCTGAGTGCCTGAGTAGTCAAACTCACAGGCCTGACCAATGACGATCGGTCCTGAGCCAATGATCATTATTTTATGAATATCCGTCCTTTTTGGCATTGGTTATATTTTCCTACTATATTTTAGTCTACTTGTTGCTGCTGTGCTGGGATTGAATCATCTGATAAAATCGTTGAAAGAGATAATGGGAATCATGCGGACCGGGAGATGCTTCTGGATGGTACTGCACGGAGAAGATAGGCCATCTGGTATGTTGCATTCCTTCAAGGGTTTGATCATTTAGATTAATATGAGTGATGGTAACATCCCGCGATGGCAAAGAGTCAATATCCACACAAAAACCATGATTCTGAGAGGTAATCTCGACCCTGCCGGTGGTCAGATCCTTGACCGGATGGTTGCAGCCTCGATGCCCGAATTTGAGTTTGAAGGTTTTTCCTCCAAGAGCTAGCCCCAGGATCTGGTGCCCAAGACAAATACCAAACATCGGCACTCGGCCAACAAGCTTTCGCACTGTTTCGATAACGTATGAGACAGCAGCCGGATCGCCAGGCCCGTTGGAAAGAAACACTCCGTGGGGTGCGAGGGCAAGAATCTGCTCGGCTGAGGTGTGCGCCGGCACTACCTGAATATCAAAGCCCACCCGGTAAAGTTGACGGAGAATATTCCCTTTGATCCCGCAGTCTATAGCTACCACCCGATAGCGGGCTAGAGCAGGGTCCTGACAGTCACCCTGACCATTTTCCTGCCGCGGGTAATCAGGAAGGTATTCATGCCAGTTGAGTTCGTGCTCACCCTTTGGCTCCACTTGATAGACAAATGATTCTTGGCAAGTTACCTCCTGCACCAGGTCCTGTCCAGCCATACCAGGCGCAGCCTGCACCTTAGCCAACAGTGCAGGGATGTCCTCTGTCTCCGTGGAGATAGCGGCTTTCATCGCCCCTTTTAGCCTGATACGCCGAGTAATGGCTCTGGTATCCACCCCTTCGATGCCAATAATGTGATGCTCCTTCAGATATGAGGAAAGGGAGCTCATTGAGCGCCAGTTACTGGGGATCGGGCTATTTTCCTTGACGATAAAACCGGATACCTGGGGTTTTCCCGATTCCTGATCATGGTCATTGATCCCATAGTTGCCAATCAGAGGATAGGTCATAACTACGATCTGCCCCTTGTAAGAGGGATCAGTCAAGACCTCCTGGTAGCCAGCCATGCCCGTGTTGAAAACAATCTCACCTACCTGCTCTCCTGGGTATCCGAATGATTTGCCATGATAAACCGTGCCATCCTCCAGCACGATGATTCCATTTTTAGCCATGATTACACCCTACATTGCAAGTTAAAAGATGGGGAAATCTCCAAATAGATTACCCATAAAATTATTAAATTTTATCATCTTAGGAATAGTGCCGTCAATAAATTAAGGGGAAAACCAGATGTTCCCCATGTTGAAAAAATAATGTTGAAAATATAAAGGGGAGGAGAGAAAATAAAGAGAGAAGAAAGT
>JAILZY010000147.1 GCA_023512255.1 bacterium
ATGTTAACTCACACATTTTGTGAAAGTTAACTGATTGATTTTAAAATGCAATCAAGCATTCGCTCTGGCATAAGGATGTTATAACTCATTATGGTTGGTCGCTTATCAATCCGACGCCGCGACGGCCAGCCAGAAGGCACAGATATTTCCCATTTTATTTCCCATGTTATGGTCATAACTCCTATGGCCATAACTCCTTTGATCTTTCCCCTGATCTTTTTTCTGCCTTACCTCCAGATTTTCTCTTAAACTTTCGGCTAAAAATAAGCGATAAGAAGATAACAACCGCGGAACAGAACATGGAAGGGTATGGAGGTATCGACATAAGGTATGATCAGCAGGTGGAAAGCTGCTCGGGCAGTTTGGGCTTATTCAGCCATAATCATCAGTATCTTTAGTATCTTTCTCGTTATCTTTCTCGTCTTGGCCGGTGCGCATTCAGTCTCTTTTGCTCTTCCCCCTTTGCCTTTTTACCTCACCAGCAGGGAGGAGCAGATCGAGTCCTTCCCCTGCCAAGACTGCCATCAGGATCAATTGGAGGAAAGCGAACCGAGCGAGCAGCGAGAGCATGCCCAAATTTCGGTTCAACATGGGGGGATGCGCTGCCTTGGCTGCCATGATCAAAAAGACAGGAATACCTTGCGAGCGGTTGATCAGCGCCAGGTTAGTTTTTCCAATATGGAACAGATGTGCGGCGGCTGCCATGCGGCTGATTACCAGGATTGGACAAAGGGAATCCACGGTAAACTGGTAGGCTCCTGGCGAGGCGTTCAGCGGGGGTTAAGGTGCGTAGAATGCCATGATGTTCATCAACCAAGGCCTATGGCCCTAAAACCAGAGCGCCCCCCTGATCCACCGGCTGCCTCACGTGCTAAATGAGACTCTCAGGGCGTTCCCTATCTTTTTGAAGTAACAATTTTCGCTCTTATTTATTAGCTACCATTGAGAGACATAACCCTAATAAGAGCTAAGCTCCTTTGAGGGTTTATGGTGTCTGATATATAAGAGCGACAATTTTAAGTAAAAAGGGCAGGGGAGTTGAACAATATATCTCTTTAACAATATAGCTAAGATAACACTATAGCTGAGATGGAAGTATAATATGCTGACACGAAGGGAATTTATTAAAAAATCAGCTCAAGGAGCCTCTTTACTCACTCTAGGCTCATTGATCAGCGGCTGCTTTTCGAGAGGTTTTTTTCAAAACCATCTCAGGCGGATGAGCCGTGAGGAAGCGAAGCGAACCATACAAAGGCTAGAGGATGAATATCGGCACGAATTTTCTCGGCAGGTCAAGGTCAAGGATACGCCGGCTCAGCAGGATGTTTTGTTTGGTATGGCGATTGATCTTTCCAAATGCATCGGTTGTCGAAGGTGTGTCTGGGCTTGCACAAAAGAGAATAACCAATCCAGAGATCCTCAGATCACCTGGATTGATGTGTTTGAAATGAAGCATGGCTCCTCCATGGAGCTTGCCCTTGATCAAGGAACCCGCTACTATCGACGAGAGATGGTTCCGGCAAAAGGGCATTTTTATCTGCCGGTTCAGTGCCAGCAGTGCCAGGACCCACCCTGTGTGAAGGTCTGTCCGGTGAAAGCCACCTGGAAAGAGCCGGACGGAATCATAGTTATCGACTATGACTGGTGTATCGGCTGCCGCTATTGTCTGGCCGCCTGTCCTTACGGCGCCCGAAGATACAACTGGGGCCGTCCTACTCTGCCTGCTGAGGAGCTAAACCCTAATGTTCACCTTTTAGGGAACCGGCCAAGGAGTAAAGGTGAGGTTGAAAAATGTACCTTCTGCCTTCACCGAACCAGAGAGGGGCTCTATCCTGTTTGTGTCGAGGTCTGCCCTACCGGTGCCCGCAAGTTCGGCAATCTCCTTGACCCCAAAAGTGTTATCAGGAAAATCCTGGCTGAGAAAAATGTCTTTGTGCTCAAGCCAGAATTGAACACCAAACCAAGATTTTATTACTATTTCAGCTAGTATTATTTTTACTAGCTTATAAGGAGGCATCTTTAACAGGTGAAGACAAAAGGATCAAATCTACCCAACTTGCTATTTACAGGCGGGGCAGGCTATTATCTCTGGCTGTCTTTTCTGGGTGCGGCAGTAGTCGCAGGTGCGCTGGCCTATATCTTGCAAATCCGCCATGGCCTTATCATCACTGGCATGCGCGATCCTTTCCCTTGGGGGCTATATATTGCCAATTTTACCTTCCTGGTAGGCATAGCTGCGGCCGCTGTCCTGGTGGTCATTCCCTCCTACCTCTACCATTATCAGCCGCTGAAAGAGGTCTGTCTGATTGGAGAGTTTCTGTCTGCATCCTCAATCGTCATGGCCCTGCTCTTTGTGGTCATTGATCTTGGCCGGCCCGACCGCTTCTGGCATATTATCCCCGGCTTTGGTCTGCTCCACTTTCCCCAATCGGCCATGGCCTGGGACTGTCTGGTCCTGTGGGGGTATCTGGTGCTGAACCTGCTTCTATGCGGCTATATCTTGCGATGTAAATACCAGAGCAGGCAGCCCTCCACCGCTCTGCTCATGCCTCTGATTTACCTTTCCATTCTCTGGGCGATTAGTATTCACACCGTAACCGCCTTCATCTACAGCTCGCTCTCCTCCCATCCCACTTGGCATCAGGCGATTATGATGCCTCGCTTTTTAGCCTCGGCCTTCTCCTCCGGGCCTGCTTTTCTGATCTTGATACTTCAGATTATAGGCCGCTGTACCCGCTGGCCGGTAGAGAAAAAAGCGCTCCACAAACTGGCCGAGATCATGACCATAGCCTTATTCTTCAACCTATTTATGCTTGGAGCTGAGATTTTGGTTGAAACTTATGCCGCAGCCCATCATCTTACCCACCGCCTATACCTTCTCTTCGGGCTTCAGGGACATACTGCCTTGGTCGCTCCCACCTGGTTAGCGATTGGAGCTCAAGTGTGCGCTCTCATTCTCTTGCTATTTCCAAAGGCTCGCCAAAACCTGAAGCTGCTCAACCTCTGCTGCACAAGTATCTTTGTCAGTATCTGGTTTGAGAAGGGCATCGGGCTTCTTGCCTTGGGGTTTATCCCCTCATCGAGCGGGGAAATCTTCGAATATCACCCCACTCTTGCTGAAATAACCATCACTGCTGCCATCTGGGCTATCGGCCTGCTCATCTTTACTCTGCTGGTCAAACTGGCCGTGGCCGTTGAAACCGGGGCTCTCCAGCAGGCAGCACATGCTCAAGGCGAGCAGCCGAAAAGCAGAGAAAGCGAGCAAATCGGGCAAGAGGCAAAGCCGCTGTCCGGGTAGCCTGGGGAAAATAAGGAAAATAAAAAATCAAGCACTTAACCTTTGGCCTCAAATGTATTATCATATATACTATGATATACATGAGAGGATGAAGAGAAGTAGCGGCTAATAGCTAAATAGCTGTTGGATTTTCTTAGGCCGAATTGCCGATGAACCAAAGGGGCCAAGAAAAGAAAGGAAATTATGATCAAAGAGAATGAAGGGAAAATCGAGCATCTGATAACTCTGGGAAAAGAGCGGGGAGGCTACCTGACCTATACCGAGGTCAATGATTTTCTTCCTGATGAGCCTATTTCTCCAGATGAGCTCGATGATCTGGTGTCGGAATTAGAATCAGAGGGTATTGAGCTGGTTGATACCCTTGCCTCGGTAGGTGCAAGTAGAAAGTCTGTCGGGGAAGCTGACCTTTTCTCTTTTGAAGATAAAATCGAAGAAGACGAAAAAGAGAATGCCGCTTCAGAGGAAGAAGCCGAGGAAGAGGAAGCAACCCGAGACTATGCCCGTCTGTACCTAAAAGAGATGGGCGCGGTGCCTCTTTTGACTCATGAGGAGGAGATCAGCCTAGCCAAACAGATCGAAGAGGGAGAAACAGAAGTGATCAACGCCGCGCTTTGCTCTCCCCTGACGATCAAAAAAGTGGCTGAATTTGCTGACCTACTTCGGTCAAAACTGGAAGATACTGAGGAGCTGGTGAAAGAGCTAGAGGCGGAAAATTATCTGGTAGAAGAAGAACTTGATGTTCCCTTGCTTCTCTCTCTGATTGAGCAGGTAGAAAAGCTGCGCAGCCAGGAGCAGCAGATGGCCGCAGAGAAAATAGCCGCTGCGGCAGAGCAACCCCAGCAGCAGGCTGCCTGGGCCAGGCGGCTGGAGAAAGAGGGCCAGCCAAGGAAAGAGAAGATCGTTTCTCTGCTGAAGCAGATAAATCAAAGAGTTAGGTTTATTGATAAGATCATCCAGAGGTTGAAAGAGCTAGAGGCTGAAGCAGCAGGAGCCGAGCAGGAGATAACAAAAGCCACAGAGCAACTCAGCGCCCTCTCAGGGCAACGGCGGCAAGCCCTTACCACTACTCAGCTCACAGCCGCCGAAGCCGCAGATGAGCACCACCTAGAGGCTGAGCAACACCTAGAGACCGAGCAGAGGAAATACCATCTTATCATCGCCGAGGCTCAGGAGAGGATCAGGCGGGTAGAGGAAGAAGCCAGGCTATCACGAGATGAGCTAAAGCGCACCGTGCAGGTCATAAACAGTGGCGAGAGCAAAGCCCAGATGGCCAAAGATCGTATGACCAGGGCCAACTTGCGCCTTGTGGTCTCGATTGCCAGACGCTACACAAACCGCGGTCTGCCCTTCCTCGATCTGGTCCAGGAGGGGAATATCGGCCTGATGAGGGCGGTGGATAAATTTGACTACACCATGGGGCACCGATTCAGCACCTACGCTACCTGGTGGATTCGCCAGGCAATCACCCGAGCCATTGCTGATCAGGCCCGAATTATCAGAATTCCAGTCCATATGACCGAGACAATCACCAGGCTGATCCGCGCCTCAACCGCCCTATCTCAAGAGCTGGGACGCCAGCCTACGGCTGAGGAGATTGCCGCCCGGCTGCACATTCCGGTGGATAAGGTGAGCAAGGCGCTTGAAACCGTCAAAGAGCCAATCTCCCTAGAAACCCCTATCGGGGAAGAGGAGGATAGCTACCTAGAGGATTTTGTCGAGGATAGAAAAATCGCCTCCCCGGAAGAGGCGGCCACGAGGCGAAATCTCTCGGAGCAGACCCGCAAAGTACTCGCTACCCTAACCCCCCGTGAGGAGCAGATTTTACGAATGCGCTTTGGGATTGATCAGCCCGAAGACCATACCCTGGAGGAGATCGGAGCGAGGTTTCACGTTACCAGAGAACGTATTCGGCAAATTGAGGCCAAGGCCCTGCGCAAGCTGCGCCACCCCTCCCGCTCCGCCCAGATAAAGGAATTCGTGAAGTAGCCCGCTCCTCCTTCCCGTCAGGGGGCAATTGGTCGGGTGAGTTGAGCGGCAGCCGATGCCGGCCGCGCCTTCTTCCCGTCAGGGGGCAATTGTAGGGGCTGTAGGGGCACAGCATGCTATGCCCCGATCCTCCTCCTGCCCGGCAGGGAGGGGGCAATGGCTGAGCCCGAGGGATGTTGAATTTGAAGCCGATGTGGTAGCCTGATACTCCTAGGGTAATGGCATCATAATTGGTTAATCTTAATCTATAATATTAAGATGATATAAAATATAATAATTAGTGTCTGTCCGAAAAAATGCCTTTTGGGATTACACCTATAATGAGCAAAATCAAATATATAGGTAACAGGCACAT
>JAILZY010000148.1 GCA_023512255.1 bacterium
ACTATTGTCTTTTACCTCAATACCCTTCCCCTGCAGCTTATCTACTTCTCCTAATTTTAAATATGGGGAACATCTGTGGAGAGATGCACAAAGTGGCTTGATAAATGAGCTGGGATATACTATTATTTTACCCTTCATTCCAGAATTATAGTGAAATAAGGAATGGTCAGGTTAGTGAAGGCTAGCGTTTTTGAAGGGAGTGACTGAAACATGAGCCAAAACCTTGAGGGCGAGAAAAAAATCTTTTGCCTTGGGATTGATATCGGATCAATCAGTGCCGATTTTGCCCTCGTTGATCAGGATCGTAACATTGTCAAGACCTCATATCATCGAATAAAAGGGCAGCCAATCCCTAAGACCCTTGAAGTTTTAAAGACAGAGTTTGTCGATTTCCTGGCTCAAGAGTCAGTCAATCTGTCCTTTACTGGCAGTGGTGGACTGCTCCTGAGTCAACTGCTGGATACCCATTTTATCAATGAAATCATTGCTCAGATGAAAGCAGCTATCCTGCTTCATCCTGAGGCCAGAACCATTATTGAAATCGGGGGTGAGGATTCTAAGCTCATCCTGCTCGACTACCAGCAGTCTTCGCAATCTTTGGTGCTGAAGGATTTTGCCATGAATACCATGTGCGCTGCAGGGACCGGCTCGTTTTTGGATCAGCAGGCCTCGCGGCTTGGGATATCAATTGAGGAAGAGTTTGGAGAGCTGGCCATGAGGTCAAAAAATCCGGCCCGGATTGCTGGACGGTGCAGCGTTTTTGCCAAATCGGATATGATTCATCTCCAGCAGGAGGCCACCCCAGACTATGATATCATCGCTGGGCTCTGCTTGGCTATGGCCAGAAACTTCAAGGGAAATATTGGCAAGGGAAAGGAGTTTCAAAAGCCTATCCTATTTCAGGGGGGTGTGGCCGCCAACAAGGGGATGGTGAGGGCTTTTGAGACCCTGTTTAACTTGGCTCCAGGCGAGCTGATCATCCCGCGATATTACAATTGTATGGGAGCCATTGGAGCGGCTCTGGTCGCTCTTGAAAACCCGCGGCCTATAAGGGGAGGCGAGGTTATAGAAAGGATAACCGACTACTTGGCTAAGGAGCGCCAGAAAGCCTCATCCCTGCCGCCGCTGCGCCTTGGCGCTTATAAATATCAGGCAGCATCTGATAGCAATAAAGATGAGGGGGAATCATACTCTCCTAAGCCAGGATCTTCTCAGCCGGTCGGCGGCGAGGGAGAGCTAATTGAGGCCTATTTGGGTATTGATGTCGGATCGATCAGTACCAATGTGGTGGTGATCGACAGCCGCGGAAGGGTTTTGGCCAAACGATACCTGATGACTGCCGGGCGGCCAATTGAAGCTGTTCGCCGAGGGCTTGATGAAGTTGGGCGGGAGGTAGGAAGCCGGGTGCGGATCGTGGGCGTAGGCACGACTGGATCGGGAAGATATCTAATCGGCGATTTTGTGGGTGCTGATATCATCAAAAATGAGATTACAGCCCAGGCCAAGGCAGCCGCGGCCGCAGATCCCCAGGTTGATACCATCTTCGAGATCGGCGGCCAAGATTCTAAGTACATCAGTCTTGATCAGGGTGCGGTTGTGGATTTTGAAATGAATAAGGTGTGTGCTGCCGGAACAGGCTCCTTTCTGGAAGAGCAGGCAGAAAAGCTTGGGATTAATATCAAGGAGGAGTTTGGCCGCTTGGCCCTGTCTGCTTCCCATCCAGTCAGTATGGGTGAGCGCTGCACGGTATTTATGGAGTCTGACCTTGTTCACCATCAACAAAATGGTGCAACTAAGGAGAATCTGGTGGCTGGCCTCAGCTACTCGATTGTTCATAACTATCTCAACCGAGTGGTGGCTGGCCGAAAGATTGGGAATCGAATCTTTTTTCAGGGGGGAGTTGCGGCCAACAAGGGAGTGATCGCCGCCTTCGAGCAGGTCCTGCAAAAGCCGATCATTGTTCCCGAGCACCACGAGGTTACCGGCGCTATTGGAGTAGCTCTGATCGCTCAGGAGGAGCGGAAGCTGTGGACCCAGAGTAAATTCCGGGGATTTGACCTAAGCCAGCGGCGCTATGAGATTGAAAGCTTCGAATGTGCAGGATGCGCCAATCATTGCCAGATTAAGAAGGTGGTTCTCGATCAAGATCGGCCACTATTCTATGGCAGCCGCTGCGATCGCTATGACGAAAAAAAGGCCGACAAGCCACAAGCTCACCCCGTGGATCTTTTTGCCTTCAGAGCGCGGGAGCTTCATCGGCAGTATCTTGCCTACTCCTTGGCAGAAGCCCCCTACTCCTCTGCCGCGGCCAGGCCGCGGGTAGGGCTCCCTTTATGCCTCTTTTTCCATGAACTCCTCCCTTTTTGGCGGACCTTTTTTGAAGCCTTGGGATGTGAGGTCGTTCTCTCTCAGAACACAAATAAAGAGATCATCAATCAGGGGGTTCAGGTAGCGGTTGATGATACCTGCTTTCCGATCAAAGTGGCCTATGGACATATCCATAATCTCATCCGGCAGAAGATAGACTATCTCTTTTTACCCAGCATCATCAATATGCCGACCGATCAGAGAGGCATCCACAACAGCTTCAACTGCCCCTATGTGCAGACTATTCCCTACACGGCGGCTTCGGCCATCAATATCGAGCAGACAGGGATAAGGCTTTTGCGGCCTGTGGTTTTCTTGCGGGGAGGGATTAAGTCGATCCGAAAAACCCTCATCCAGCTTGGCCAGGAGCTTGGCCGCTCAGAGCGCGACTCGCTTCAGGCCACTGTCCAGGCTCAGGCCGCTCAGGAGGGTTTCTATCGTAGCCTCCAAAAGAAGGGACAAGAGGTCATCTCTGCCGCGGTTTCCGACCGGGAAAGGGTTATGGTTTTAATCAGTCGGCCATACAATGGTTGCGATTTTGGGCTTAACCTTGAGGTCCCTAAGATCTTTCGCGAAATGGGCTTTCTGATCATCCCGATGGATTTTCTCCCCCTCCATCAGCATCAGATCGCTGAAAGCTGGCCTAATATGTACTGGCGATATGGCCAGAGAATCCTGAGTGCAGCCCGCTTTATACGCGAGAGGGAAAACTTTTTCGCTATCTATCTAACCAATTTCAGTTGCGGTCCTGACTCTTTCATTACCCAGTTTTTCCAACACGCGATGAGAGGAAAGCCTTACCTGCAGATCGAGGTCGATGAGCATAGCGCCGGTGCCGGAATCATCACCCGCTGCGAGGCCTTTGCCGATAGCCTGCGAATGAGGAGGCAGCCAGTCTCATCACCGGCGGCGAGAAGGGAGGGGCAGCAGATGGGGCAAGAGGACTATTGTGAGGCCTGCGAGCATAAGCCTTCAGCAGAGCGGCTCAAGCATTCTTTGCGCCGTGAGACCTATGCTCAGCGCACGCTCTACATTTCTCATATGTCAGAGCATGCCCATGCCCTGTGTGCTGCCTTTCGATCTCAGGGGGTGATGGCCGAGGTTATGCCAGAGTCTGATGAGCAGACGCTCCACTTTGGCCGTATGTACACCTCTGGCAAGGAATGCTTCCCCTGCCTGATTACTACTGGGGACATGGTCAAGATTACCCGCTCAAGTCAATTTGATCCCCAAAAGAGCGCCTTTCTCATGCCCTCCGGCGATGGCCCCTGTCGGTTCGGACAGTATCACCAACTGCACCGGCTGGTCCTTGATCGGCTAGGGTTTTCTGAAGTGCCTATCTACTCTCCCACTCAGGGGGAAACCTTCTACCGCGAGTTAGGTATTGTGGGAAAAAGATTTATTCGCCTGGCCTGGCAGGGGATTGTGATGGTCGATTATCTTGAGAAGTGGCTTTTGCGGAACCGACCCTATGAAAGCTCTGTGGGTGAAGCAGAAAGGCTGTATAACCGATGCCTCAACCTGCTCTGTCAGACCATTGAGACAAGGGGTGAGGCATGGTCGGCTATCGACGACATCCTATCAATTCTTGGCGAATTTCACCGAAAGCCAAAGACAAAGCCGCGGCCTATGATCGGGATTGTCGGTGAGATTTTTGTTCGATCAAATCGCTTCAGCAACAACAACTTGATCCGCCAGATAGAGGACCTTGGGGGAGAGGTCTGGATGTCGCCAATTACCGAGTGGTTTCACTATATCAACTATACCAGCAAGATTCACAGCCTGGTCAATCGGAATTTTAAAAACCTGCTGTCAACCACCATTAGGGACTTTCTGCAAAAAAAGGATGAGCGCAAGATCCATCGGCTGCTCTGCCCGCTTATCCCTGATGGCCAAGACCCTTCAGTCGAGCAGCTGCTTGACAACAGCCGTCCCTACCTGCACCCTTCCTTTGAGGGTGAGGCCATATTGAGCATTGGCAAAGCTATAGATTTTGCCGCTAAGAATATGGCTGGATTGATCAATGTCATGCCCTTTACCTGTATGCCTGAAATCGTCGCCCAAAACATTCTGGTGGGGCTCAGCCGGATCTTCGATGTTCCGGTGCTGACCTTCATACTTACCGACCAAACGGGGGAAGCGGGGTTTGAAACCCGGGTGGAAGCCTTTTTAGACATCCTCAAAGAACGGAAGCTCGCGGAGGTTAAGCAACCATGGCAAACTTCTTGGGAATAGACGTCGGCAGTGTGACGACAAAAATTGTGCTGATTGACGCAGAACATAACATTTTATTTGATACTTACCTTCGAACCGAAGGAGGGCCCATCCACGCAATCCAGCGCGGCTTCAAACAGCTTTACGAGACGGTAGGCGAGGCTGTGGTTTCAGGTGTTGGCACCACTGGGAGCGGGCGCCGCCTGGCCGGCATTATGGCAGGAGCCGATATTGTAAAAAATGAGATAACGGCACATGCGGTGGCCGCCCGGTGGGTAGAGCCCAAAGTTGGTACCGTAATTGATATCGGCGGACAGGATTCCAAAATCATCTGGATGCATGTTCGTGGCTCACTAGGAATCATTCTTGGGTACTTCTGGAGACTGGTAAGACAGCCGTACGTGAAAGATTTGATTTGGCGCATGAATTGGGGCATTTAATCCTGCATCCATGGTTAGAGCCGAACAAGATCTTAAACAGGGAAACGAACAGAAGAATCGAAGAGGAAGCGCATCGTTTTGCTGAGGCCTTTCTAATGCCAGCGGATTCATTTGCGAAGGAAGTACTAGTGCCTTCTCTGTCACAGTTACAAGTTTTGAAGTCGAGATGGAAAGTGTCCATTCAAGCAATGATTAGGCGGCTGTTTCAGTTGGATATCATCGATGAACATACGTACAAGAATATGAATGTACAACTATCGGTAAAAGGTTGGAAACGGTTTGAGCCACTAGACGATCAAATTCAAAAAGAGGAGCCGTCCACCCTGAGAGATTCGATCGAATTGCTTATCGAAAACCAAATAAAAACACCTGAAGCCATATTGTTGGACTTAAAGCTTCCACAAGACGAGGTCGAAACTCTATGCTCGTTACCCGCGGGAAGGTTGAATCCTCAGAAGCTTGGGTTGCAGATTCGTCGCTTGAAATGAACAGTATCGTTACAGGATACGATTGGGAGACGAGACGTA
>JAILZY010000001.1 GCA_023512255.1 bacterium
TGATTTTACTGGATTTGCTATTAGAGGTAACTTTCTAAGGATGTCAAGGCGCTAAGAAATTTCTGCAAAAGTGTAGTTAATCTATACTTTAGCACTTTTTCTCCGAACCCTCGATTTTACTGGGCTCGATTTTACTGGGTTTGGTATGAAAGATAACTTTCAAGAATTTCAGAGACGATCAAGCGGCTGACAATTCAAGATCAGGCAGCTGGCAATTCGGCTGGACTTCTAAAAAACCGGGCAAGGAGGACTTGCGGGTGATAATGGAGCGAAAAAAGAGAAAATCTTATCAGGTTGGGGTGTTGATCTTCAACACCCTTTTGTGCCTTCTGATAAGTCTTGCCCCGCTACCCTTTTCATGGCCTGGATTCTGCCAGGAGCCGCCATCTGCCACATCCTCTTATTATTACGCCACCGGCTCGGCTAAGGCTACTGCTATCTCAACCAAGGCTTTTGTCTCTCAACCGTCTTTATCCCAAGATATTGATGATGACGGAATCGAAGATCTAAATGACAATTGCCCTCAGTTATATAACCCTGATCAGGGAGATGCTGACAGTGACGGTGTGGGGGATATGTGCGACAACTGCCTGCTTGTGCCCAATCAAGATCAGGCCGATGAGAATGCAAACGATATCGGTGATGCCTGCGAAGAGTGTACTGATGCAGATTATGATTCGGTCTGTGACTGGGCAGACAACTGCCCCTATGTGCCTAACCCCGATCAAATAGATTGGGATGAGGACGGCCGGGGAGATACCTGCGATACCCCCCCCGACCTGCTCTGTCCTGATAATCTTACCACAGAGGCTGAGCACCCTTTGGGAACATCGGCCACTGACGAGGAAATAGCTCATTTTCTCACCTCGGTGAAGGTCTTTGGCCAGCCGGGCACTACCCTAACTAACGATGCCCCAGCGGTGTTTAGAATCGGAACCACGACCGTAACCTTTACGGCCACTGATCCCGAAGGTGGGGTAGCAACCTGCCAGGCTCAGGTTACGGTTCAAGATACCCAGCCACCTCGGATAACCTGTCCTGAAAATATCACGGTCGAGGCCATGTCGCCTGAAGGGACTCCGGCTACAGACCCGCAGATTCAGGCCTTTTTGAGCGCTGTCTCGGCGGTCGATGCTACAGATGGCGTATTGATCGAGCTTGCCTCATCCATAGAGGTTTTCCCTCTGGGAACAACTACGGTAACCTTTATAGCCAGGGATGATTACGGCCATGAATCATCCTGTGAGGCGATGGTGATTGTCCAGGATACCACGCCCCCTGTGCTTACCTTACCTCATGGTATCACCGTGGAGCAAGAGCAGCCAGATGGTACACCTGCCACCAGCGCTCAAATAGCCGCTTTCCTGGCGCAAGCCTCGGCCACCGACCTGGTTGATCCCGAAGTCTCAGTCCGCGTGGGTTCTATACCGCAGGTCTTTCCCCCGGGCACAACCACCGTTACCTTTACGGCTACCGACCGCTCAGGCAATACAGCCACAGGCTGGTCTACGGTTGAGGTAGCTCCAGCCTCTCCACAGCCTCCCACAGCTCCTACTATGGTCTGGTCTGGTGAGGTAACCATTGACCGCGATCTGACCATTCCTGAAAATGAATACCTAGAGATTAAACCAGGAAGCCTGATCTGCTGCCTTGGCAATTTCAGTCTGGTCATCCGCGGCCCCTTATATGCGGTCGGCACAGCTGAGAGCCCGATCCTGTTTACCGCCGCATCTAGAGAAGGCTGGCGAGGATTGACTGTCAGCTCTTCAAAAACCTCTATCCGCTACTGCCACCTCGAAAAGGTGATGGCCCAAGGGGAGGCAGCTTTGACTATTCAAAACGCTGCTCCGCAAGAGGTGAGCGATAACCTCTTGCGGCATAACAGCATCGGCCTGCTGCTCCAAAACAGCGGCGGAAGATATGAGCACAATACCCTGATAGAAAATAGCCTGGCCGCTATCTGGATTGATAATCCCGCACCTTCGGCCCCGCTGATCCTCAAGCATAATCTAATCGCCAAAAACGAACTCGGTCTGATAATTGTTAATACGGACCAAAATATTACCCTGAGCGAGAATAACTTCCAAACCCAGGCAGCCTATCACCTAAAAAACCTCTCGGCCACAAGTCTGTCAGCCACATACAACTGGTGGGGTCAAGCCTCTCCCCTTCTTCAGGCTGATTCTGATCCAGTGGTCAGAATTGGCAAGCTGATCTACGACCGAGAGGATAATCCCCAGTGCGGCCAGGTAGCCTACACACCCTTCCTGCTGCGGCCACACCACGAGGCGCCGATACCGTATGTGTCCGGCATTCGCTTTTTGCCTACCGAATCAAGCACTACCATAGAATGGGATGAGCTGCCTCTGCCGGATATTCAAGGCTATCGGATCTATGTTCAGGAGGAGAGCGGGATAAAAGAGCCGACCACAGCAGTCGATGAGGCAGGCTTTCGGCTAATTAAGCAAGTTGAGAAGAATACCTCGGCTCTCCTCGACAACTTTTCTCCAACCAACCAGTATGCCGTAGTTGCCTACGATCAGGATGGAAACGAGGGCCGCTACTCGATCCCGCCCAAGACTCCGACTGGCTTTTCCGTGCTCTCTCTAGGCGGCGGAATCAAGATTCTCTTTGATCCTGCCAAGGAAAATGTCTTAGGCTACTGGCTCTTTTTCGGTACCTTAAAAGATAGACTCGGACCGGGGCTAAATCCCCTGACCTGCCGAAAAATGTTCATAGCCGCCGGACAAAGTTCCTCACTTACCCTGGCTTATGACATCACCTGGTATCTCTCCCTGACGGCCTGCGATTGGCTGGCCAATATGAGTCTGCCTACACCGCTCTTGAGCTTTACCCATACTCCAGCAGGGATCTTAAGTTTTCAAAAAAATCTGGACTCAGCCAGCGCCGACACTTACTTCCGCTACCAGATGATTTCTATCCCCTTGCAGCCACTAGATAGGGAGATAAGCCATCTTTTTACTCAAGAATTGGGGCAGTATGATCCAACCTCATGGAGACTATTTCGCTACGATCCTGACCGAAAAACATATCTGGAATTTCCAGATATCTCAACCCTGTCTACTGGCGAATCGGTCTGGATTATCAGCCGAAAGAGAAAAATCATTACTTTCTACGGCCAGGCCACCTCAACCGAAGAAAATTACCGCATCCCGCTAAAACCAGGCTGGAATCAGATCGGCAATCCCTTTCACTTTCCCGTTGGATGGGAAGATGTTTACCGGCTAAATTCCGGGATTGTTGACCCAAGGCTTTACCAGTATCAGGGACTGCCATCTTCCCCATATATCCAGGCCGGTCAACTGATGCCTGGCGAAGGCTATTGGGTCAAAAACATTCTGGACCGTGAAGCTGATCTTCTCATACCTCCAATCTCGCAAAAATTGCCCGTATCCTCAGCAAGACTCAAGGGATTATCATTATCATCTTCCTCCTCACCATCATCATCGCCCAAGCAGGCTGATCAGCACGATCTTCCTCCCCCACCGCCGCAAGAGCTCGATCAGGGAGCCAGCAGCAGATCGGGGGCTCTTGCCGGATCATGTTTTCTGGCTTTCTGCAACAATCCCTCTACAGCCAAACTACCCCATGCTGCTGGGGATTATCCACACGGTAAGGTGGCCAGAGTTTTTGACTGGCTCTCTTTCTGGCTCTATTCCTGGATCATTCCCGTGCTCGGCAGCTATCTCAGTCTTGCCCTACTCCTTAGTCTTTATGGCCTTGGTCTTTTAATCATCTTTGGTCCGCTTCTTTTCCTAGTCAGACGAATGCAGCTCTTTTATTCACCTGAGCCTACTCTGAGGCCGCCCGTCGAGCTCCTGGCCAGATTGCGCACTCACCCTAAGATCATGCTTTTCATCTGCTTCCTCCTGACCTTCTTCGCCCTCCCCTTGTGGGCAGAAGCGGCAGAGAAAATCAATGATCATATCTATGACCCTATCCAGCAGGGAATCCGCAAATTAAAGGATCAGCAGTATAAAGAGGCATCCGCACTGTTTCTCGAAGCTATAAAAACGACCCCCTCTGAGCCGAAAGCCCATCTTTACCTAGCCCTGGCCTATTATCAGCAAAACATGCTGGATGAGGCCCAGCAAGAGATCAGCAAGGCCCTTTCCCTGGGGCTCAATTCAGAATATGGTGAGCTGGCCAGAAAGTATCAGGCTCTGATCGAGCAGAAGAAAAAAAAGCTCTTTTTATCGCTTTCTGCCTCGATCCAGTATGACGACAACATTCTTTTGACTCCCTACTCATCTGAGGCAGAGCCGATTGATCGGACGGATTGGAAGAACATCTTTGTCCTAACCACAAGAGCTCGTCCTTTTTCAGGCAAACAAAAGATTTTTCTACTCGCCGGATATGATTTTTATCAAAGTCTGAATCATGAGTATCGCACTTACAATATCCAGGGTCATATTGGCAGTATCACCGCAGGATACCAAAAAGCAGCCTGGCGGCTGGAGTGCAACTTCGGGATGAATTATTTCTTTTTGGATAGCCGCGATTATCTAAAGGGGCAGGAGGCTACTGCCTCTTGCGTCTTTGAGCAAAGCGCAACCAGGCAGAGAGAACTTTCTTTTGGCTGGCAAGGGAAAACCTTTTTCGACCAGAAGATAGAAGATACGGTAAGGTACCTGTGCGGAATCGGCGAAATTTTCTCTTCCCAAGACCGCAGAAAGCAGCTTCGGCTAGGCTATGGCTATAGCCGGGAGAGGGCAGAGCCGACCTGTCTTTCCTTTCAAGAGCATGAGCTTTCAGCCATCTGGCGCCGCGACCCCTTCCTCTACCAAACTCAACTAATCCTCAAGGGCAGCTACACCATTAGAGATTATCTTCATCCCGATCCTGAGTATGGCTGGCGAGAGCGTGAGGATGACCGAAGGACAGTCAGCGCCGCGGTGCTAAAAAAGCTTAGCCGAGGATTCAACCTTAGCCTGCAATACAGCAAGACCGTCAACCACTCCAATCTCAATCACCAGGGATTGGATAAACGCTACCGGCGAAATCTATACACTGCCGGCATTATCAAACATTTTTAACCGCTATCAAAGGAGATCTGGCCATGGCTGAATGCTCACCAAGCAGCACCCACCGCAATAATATTACATGGTGGGTGGCTTGCTTTCTGGCGGCTGCTTTCTCGGCCACTCTCGCTCCCACCCTGCAAGCTGCATCTATTCCGGTTGGGACCATAGACCTGATCGAGGGAGTAGCCTTCGTCCGGCATGAGCCTAAGCGGTCATTGGTCAGGATCAGGGCAAAAGATAAGGTTTATCCCCATGATGAGATTACCACGACTAGCGGATCAAAGCTCAAGATAACCTTTATCAACCGCTCGATCATTCACCTTGGTCCAGACTCTCATCTGATTATCGAATCGTTTTTGTATGCACCGCAAAAATCCTTGAGCCAATCCTTCTTTAAGCTGCCGGTCGGCAGACTTAGAGCTGTGGTTGAAAAACTCAGCAGTCCTGACTCTAAATTTGAGATAGAAACCAAGACCGCAGTCGCTGGTGTGGTGGGCACCAAGGAGTTGATCATTGCTGGATCAGATCCCGAAACCAATCAGTATATCACTCAGACGGTGTGCGAGGAAGGACGGATTGCGGTCCGAAGCAGTGATCAAAAAATTCAGGGAGAAGTAATCCTGAATCCTCTGGAGCAGTCATTTACCAGGGAAAGCGAGGCTCCAAGTGAGAAGATGAAAATTACTGCCGAGCAACTCGAAGAGCTGATCCAGGAAATAACAATTATTGCCGGGGGAAACAGCTCAAGCCGAGCTGAGGAGCCGGCGAAAAAAGAGGATAAAAAGAAAGAGGACAAGGCTGAAGAAAAAAGCAGCCTTGGGGAGAACAAAAGGAGAGAGCCTGCTATCAAAGTATTACTCCCCCCAATCAGCCAGCAAAAAAATTCTCCATCATTAGATTTGCCTGGCAGACGAATACCACCTCCTGAAACGAATCCTGAAACGAATAATGATCATCCTCTTCCTCACGGTATCCTGGAGGGAGGTGCCGAAACAGTTGGAATTGAGGCCATAAGAGCAACAGCCGCAGATGATCCAGGAGTGATCGATGGAGAGACAGGAGAAATCGCTCCCCTGTCTCATGAAACCATCGAGAAAATCATTCCTGAGATTGAAGAAAAACTTCACCAGAAACTCAAAGAGCTTCCCGGGCCACCACCGCCGCCGCAGTAATAAGGATTATAAAAGAGTCAGGTTAAATATTCCCTTGTCAACTAATATTCCGCCAAAACCGATATTTACCGTGTAGGTCCCGGTGATGGTGGTTGGTGAGGTGAGAATGCAGCTTAAGACAACCGCATATCCTCCGGGTAAAGTTCCACTTACCTCGAAAGTTGAAGTAGTCGGCAGCACACCTCTCACATCAAATAAAGTAGAGGTATAGCGGCTTCCCTGAAGGATAGCCGTACCACTAATCGATTGCAAGAGAGGATTTTCAATCAGGTCCAAGGTCATCGGTCCTGAATGGTACAAGATAATAAAGGCTATGAAGGTACTCTGCCAGGTACCGACCCAGGTTCCGGCCTGAGCAGCGGTGCGGATTAGCGGAGCAGACACCGCTGTAGGCACAGGGATAGCCGCAGATAGCGGAGAAGTCATCAGGATCAGCGGATTGATCGCCGGAAAGGATACCAAAGGCAAGGGGAAAGGATAATAAGCTGGCAGCAAACTAGGAGAAAAAAGTAATGGATTCAGCCCCTCGGTAAAGCCAAAAACCGGAACCGCAGGCAGAGGCGGGTAAAGATACTGTGCCTCACTGCGTGAGGTCCAAGCTATTGAGATAATGATGAAAATTATGGATAAGACAATATTTAGTTCTCTTCTCTTGATGCTGTTCATAGTTGAAAAACCTACCTGTTTCTGATTTAAAAATGATAACGATTTAAATGATAACGGATATTACGGGTACAATACTGCTTTTTGACTAAAAATGGGAGATAAATAGCATCCTTCGGTGGGCTTCTGCTTAACTTAGTCTGATTGTTTTTCCTGTTCCCTGAATAATAGGATAGGGGTTCCATAACTGCAAGCTATTTTCCCTGGCATCTGACCAGTAAAAAAGGGAGTTATTATTCTCTATGGCTGGGGGTGACAAGTATAAATTCCCTTATTTCAATAGAGGCAGACAGAAACAGGTCAATGTTCGTCGAAATGGCACTGGTGAATAGTCACTTAAGGATGAGTAGGGAATTTAGGATTAGGAAACAATCTTTTTTATATATTTTAATATATAATGACCAAAAGAGGCAAGACCAAACACTGATTTTTGGAAGGAACCCTTATTCTTTGGAAGGAACCCTTTTGAAAAAGGGTTCCTTCCAAACCATCCTCCTAAAACTTTAATTAATATTAATTAAAGTTTTAGGAAAAGGGTTACAAGGGGAAAACCCTTACTCGATAAGGGTTTTCCCTTTTAAATAAATATCGCTAAAGCTTCAAAAATTTTTGACAAACATCTAAAAAGATGATATAGATAAAAGGTTTTGGCTTATATTTAGCTATCCTGGGTAGAAATTTGATTGAACTATTAATTTTTTGGTGGAGCGAAAATGGCTAATATTATTATCGTAGGAGCTCAATGGGGTGATGAGGGTAAGGGGAAAATAGTTGATATTCTCTCCCGCTATGCGGATATTATCGCTCGGTTTCAGGGAGGCCATAATGCCGGGCATACCGTTCACTTCAATAATAAGCAATACATCTTACATGCCATCCCTACCGGTATCCTCCATCCCCATAAGATGTGTATCATTGGAAACGGGGTAGTAATAGATCCAGCCGCTTTGATTCAGGAGATTGAGGAACTGACTAGCCAGGGGGTGGAAATCAGTGAGAAGAATCTGCGCATAAGCAAGCGGGCCCATCTGATCATGCCGTATCATAAAACCCTTGACCTGATGAGAGAGGAAAAAAAGGGAGAAGGTAAGATTGGGACCACAGGCCGGGGAATTGGACCAGCCTATGAGAATAAAGTGGCCAGAACAGGATTACACATCGCAGATCTGCTCTTTGAAGAACCCTTGCGACAGGGGCTTTCCAGCAATCTTCAGGAAAAAAATTTCCTGCTAGAGAAATTTTTCCAAACCTCGGGGCTATCTCTCGATGAGCTTCTCGATCAGTACAAAAGCTATGGTGATCGACTGAAAGGCTATCTCAGCGATACTTCGATAATTATAAATCAAGCTATCTATGAGGGGAAAAACATTATCTGCGAGGGAGCCCAGGGCACAATGCTGGATATAGATCATGGTACCTATCCATTCGTTACCTCATCAAATTGTGTTTCCGCTCAAGCCTGCATAGGCTTAGGGTTTGGGCCGCAATTCATTGACGGCATTGTGGGGGTGGTCAAAGCTTATACTACCCGAGTCGGAAATGGCCCCTTCCCTACGGAGATCAAAGATGAGATCGGTGAAAAAATCCGCAAGGCAGGCAGAGAATATGGCGCAACTACCGGCAGACCTAGAAGATGCGGCTGGCTCGACGTCGTTGTTCTTCGCCATGCGGCTCGAGTCAATGGATTGCAGACCATTGCCTTAACCAAACTGGATGTTTTAGACAGTCTGCAATCTCTAAAAATCTGCACTGCCTATCGGCGGAAAGGGCAAATTTTCCGGGAATTCCCTCCCGAGCTCCACATCCTTCAAGAGTGCACCCCTGTGTATGAAGAAATAGACGGCTGGCAGCAGACAACTCATGGTATCCAATGCTATGAACATCTCCCCCAAAAAGCCAAAAACTACATCGACCGGATCCGTGATCTTTTGAATATTGATATTTCAATGATTTCTACTGGCTATGAACGGGAGAAGACTATATTCATTAAAAACTCTTTGTTGGACCGCTGGCTAGGGATAGGTGCTGATTAAAAAATGTTTCTATTTTTTTGAGGAATGGATAATTGACAACTGAAGCAAAATCTATTATAATTGCTGCACTTTTGTGTTTTGGATAGCAATGGTTCTAAAAAACAAAAAGATCGGGCCGTTAGCTCAGTCGGCAGAGCATCTGCCTTTTAAGCAGAGGGTCGCTGGTTCGAATCCAGCACGGCTCACTAAAGAAAATCAAGGGGTTACCGATTAAGAATCTGTAACCCCTTATCTCTTTAAAACCAATCAATTACAGCGACAGACGATGAAGAACATTCTCAAGTATTACCTAATGATCGTTGGATTCCTGACTACACTTTTCATGGTGCTATTTGTTATTTTTCTATTCACTCTAATCAGCAATATCGGCAAAATGTCTGTCAGCTTAGGGGAGAGAGAAACTCTTCTGGCCGATCAGCCCTATTACCTGGAATTGAACCTAGTGGGGGAGATTCAGGATCAAGAGGTTTCAGAATTAGACCTTTTTATTCAGCTCATTGAGGAGCGGCCTCGGTATCAGCTCTATGAGCTGATCATGACCCTAGATCAAGCCTCCCGCGATGGGCGGATAAAGGGGCTAGTGATCAAAAATCTGGATGTTAAAGCACCCTTGAGCTCTCTTTTTGAATTGAGCGAGGCCCTAGTTCGCTTCCGCACGCAGGGCAAGAAGGTCTATGTTTTCTTAAACGAGGCTGACAACCAAAATTACCTCCTGGCTTCAGCCGCGGACAAGATCTTTCTCCAGAAAGAGGGCAGTCTCTTCCTGCCAGGAATCTCTGGCTCATTTATCTATGTTAAAGATACCCTGGCCAAGATAGGCGTTGAGGCGGACTTTCTGCGGGCAGGAAGGTACAAGAGCGCTCCAGAAACGTTTACTGACAACAAGATGTCTGAGGATAGCAGAAAGGTATACACGGAGCTTTTGACTGACATCCAGGATACATTCATCACTACTCTGGTCAAAAACAGAAATCTGAGCCGGGAAGAAGTAGCCGGCTGCCTGAACAAAGCCCTGTTCACGGCCAAAGAGGCTCTCCAGCGAAAACTGGTCGATGTTCTCTCCTACCAGGATGAATTTCTTGAAACTGTAGAAAAAAAGCTTTTTCCACGCATCGAGCCGCTTGAGTTCACCACCTATACAAAAGTTTCTCCCACCTCGATCAAAGGCCTCAAGGTCGACACTCACCGAAAGATAGCCATAATTGTGGCCAATGGTCTTATTCAGATGTCTGCCGAGGAAAACCAGATCAAAGAGCCCTCCATACTGCCCTCACAAATTATCAAAGGACTGGAAGAGGTTGAGGAGGATCCAACGATCAAGGCCTTGATACTGCGGGTAAATAGTCAGGGAGGCTCAGCCCTGGCTTCAGACATTATCTGGAATAGGATCAGGAAGCTGAACGCTAAAAAGCCTGTTTTCGTCTCTATGGGCCCTGTGGCCGCCTCAGGTGGCTACTACATTTCAATGGCTGCTGGTCAGCTTTACGCTGGCCGGACCACGCTCACCGGCTCGATCGGTGTTTTCGGCGGCAAGTTTGTAGTCAGCGATCTCCTTAACAAGATCGGAGCTCATACTGAAACCATCTCCTTCAGTGAAGGGGCATCTCTGTTTTCTCCTATCCAAAGCTTCACTCCAAATCAACGCCAAGAATTTGACCGCTTTCTCCAGCATACCTACCGAAGTTTTGTGGCCAAGGCAGCCTTAAGCCGCAACAAAAAGTACGAGGAGCTGAACGAGATCGCCCAGGGTCGGGTCTGGACCGGACAGCAGGCCCGGCAGGTTGGCCTGGTAGATGGGATCGGCGGCTATCATGAGGTCATTGAGGCGGTCAAGAAAAAGATTGGCCTTGAGAAGGGAACAATTCCAACCATTGTCCCGATAAGGATTGAAGCAGAAAATCTGCTTGATATGCTACGCACGATCTTTCCTCTAATAGTAGAAAGACTTGGGCTTTCTTCCTCATCCCTTGAATCTTGCCTAAGCAGTAGAGAAGCTGGCGATCTAAAGAGGCTGAAGGGCCTAATTTCCCAAGAAAAATCTCTTTACCTGATGCCTATATTGGCAAAGATAGAATAGCAGACTAAAGACTCCTTGCGAAAGCACATCGAAAGACAGCCGCGGCTACATGGGAGCTGTCCACGCCGGCCTGCGAAAGTTACTGCCGCCAGCCACCCGCGAAAGCAGGCATCCAGTGGTAAAAATTACTGGGATTTTCGGCTGTTCAAAATGGTAGACATGAGTGTAAGACAACATAAAAAGAGACACAGCTCGCCATGAGGGGCATAACTTGGAGGGGCATAACCATTGCCATTAATGGTGCCATTAATGGTATGGTAGGGTGTCAAACTCTATCGGCGGTAAATCTTTCGAATACCGCCACCGCCTCCGCCGCGGACAAATTTTGGTGGCTCCTGCCGGACGATGGTTTTCTCCAGCATAAAGATTGACCACATCTCCTTATAAGCCCGCATCTTCATCTTCTGATTATTCTGAAGAGCGGCGAGATTAGCCTTGATATTTTCATCATTCGGCAGCCGCTTCAGTCCCTTGTTGAGAATCTCGATAGCCTCGGTCTTCTTCCCAAGACTGCTCAGACAGTAGGCATACAGGGACCAGACAATACTCTCTTTGCCGCTAAGCCGGGTCGCGGACTTGAAAACCCGGTTCATCTTTTTCTCATCCTTTTTCTTCATGTACAAAATGCCCAACATGCACTGGCCGATGTAGTGACTGGCTATGCCCTTGGCCAGATACTCTTCGGCTTTTTTAAAATCCTTTTTATAATAATAAATTACCCCAATCTGAGAATTAAGCTGAGCAGCCACGAAGGGATGCCGGTAGCGGTACTTGAATCCGCCTTCCAGAATATTAATTGCTCGGTCAAATTGTCCCTTTATCAACTCTTCATTAGCAAGCTCAATAGTGGCCGTAACCTTTTTCATGGTCAGTCTGGCCAGGATGAAAAAAAGGGCAATGGCGGCAATCTGCCCGACAATAAGGGCGATAATCCAATGTCCGGGGAACAATAGGAGGTTAAAAAGAAAAAAAACGCCCACCCCCAAGAGCAAGGGAACAGCAATATTAATCATTAATCAAAGCTCCTTTTATCCTCATTTTATAAAATATGCTCTGCCTATCTATTTGAAGGGGCAATTTGACGCAGATTATTCTTCAAGGTAACTTTTTGATTTCTCGGAGAACTTATTTGGCAGCGCTACGGGGAGTCGAACCCCGGTTTGATGACTGAGAATCACCCGTCCTGACCACTAGACGATAGCGCCGCATTCATAGGTTCAATCTCTGATCGAGGTTTGATTCTTTCTGTACTGCTGACGGTAAGGATTGGCTGCAGGACCAGGATTCGAACCTGGACTGGATGATCCAGAGTCATCTGGCCTACCATTAGCCGATCCTGCAGCATAAGTATAAAATAGCATACTTTTTTTTCTCTGTAAAGAGCTTTTCAACAATCGTTAACTCACCGATCTTACAGTCGATGGCTCTCGACTTCGCCCCTCAATCATGAGCCCTGCTCTTGGCCAATTACGAACCCTTCTCTTCTTAGGCCGCCGCCAAGCGTCTGCAAGCAATTGGCCAGCCGTGTCAAAACCCGCTCTCTTCCCAACAAAGACATGGTCAGAAAAACCCCTGGACTTGCGCTCCTTCCGGTAACAGCCGCCCGCACAGGCTGGGCCAAGCTAGCCATTTTTATCCCCTTCTCCCTGATCAAATCCTGAAAAAGAGCCTCAAGCGAGACCTCATCAAAGACCTCAATATTCAAAAGCCGCTCATAGAGTTCCTTCAGCAGCGAAAGGTTATCCTGGCTAGCCATAATCTGGCTTCGGGCCTCTTCGGTCAGGGTGATCGAATCAACAAAGAAAAAGTCAACCAGCGCAGGCAGTTCAGAAAATTTTTTGAACTTGTCCCGAACACTTAGTAATATCTTTATAACCGCAGCCGGCGGCTGCTGCACTACTGCCTCATTCACCAGGCCGGCCTTATGCAGGAAAGCTAGGGCTAGGGAAATATAGCGCTGCTCATCGATCTGCCGAATATACTTTCCATTCATCCAGTCCAGCTTCACCGGATCAAAGATGGCGGCTTTCTTGCTTACTTTCTTCAAATCGAATTTTTCTATCAGCTCAGGGATAGAAAAAATGGTCTGCTGACCATCATAAGACCATCCAAGCAAGGCTAGGTAATTCACCAGGGCTTCGGGAAGATAGCCTGCCTCTCGGTACTGGCCAACAGCCACAGCTCCATGCCTCTTGCTCAAACGGGTATTATCTGGCCCCATGATCATTGGGATATGAGCAAACTGAGGGCAGGGAAACCCAAGCGCCTGGTAGAGCAGAATCTGCTTCGGAGTATTGGATATATGATCATCTCCCCTGATGATATGAGTGATGTTCATCATCATATCATCAACCACGGCGGCCAGGTTATAAGTCGGCAGGCCATTGGATCGAAGAATGATGAAATCATCAAGTTGCCGGTTGTCAAAGGAAACCTTCCCGTGGATAAGGTCATGGAATTCTGTCTTGCCAGCCTCAGGTACCCGAAAGCGGATAGCTGCTGGCTTCCCGGCTTGGATACGTTCAAGGGCTTCTTGGGCCGGAATCTTCAGACACCGACCATCATAGCGAAAAGGGATATCCTTGCGGGCAGCCTCCTCCCGCTGCCTTTCCAGCTCTTGCGGCGAGCAAAAGCAGTAGTACGCCTTTTGTTTTTGAACCAGCTCTTGCGCCTTTTGAACATAAATTTCCCTTCTCTCATGTTGAAAAAACGGGCCCTTATCCCAATTCAGTCCTAACCATTCAAGGTCTTCGAGAATCTTTCTCCAAAATCTTTCCTCGCTTCTTTCAACATCGGTATCTTCGATGCGAAGGATAAATGTCCCCCGCTGCTTTCTGGCAAAGAGCCAGTTGTACAGAGCGGTTCTCGCTCCTCCCACATGTAAAAATCCAGTAGGACTGGGAGCAAAACGGACACAAATATTATCTTGCCCTGTATTATCTTGCCCTGACTTGGTGATTTTCTCTTGGTTCTGAATCATGGGATTTATTATAGAGCTATATAAGTCAGCCAGTCAAGGATAATTTTCCCCCATTAGTCAGGATAATCTGTTGACCGATCTTCGCTTTTATATTATCCTATTGATGTGGTCGCCAACAGATGTTCTCCACCTTTTATGGGAGATCCCCATACTGTCCCTCCCCTTGATAGGGGAGGTGGTGTTAATTTTCTGGCTTAGTGGGGATGAATAAAAGCATCATCCTCATACCAGCGTCCCTGAACCATCGAGGTGTTGGGGGAATCGAGGTTGGGGGATGTGGGGAGAACATCTGGCTGCCAAGAATTAGCTTGACAAAGGGGAGAATTTCTCCTTAAAATAAAATCCCATTTTTTTTAACGCTGAAGGGAAAATACAGGATGAAGATCAACATTAAAGATATCACGGCTGAGATAACCGAGCTTATTTTCACTGTTCCTGCTTCATATTTTACCTTTTCTCCTGATGAGGCTATCATCAGGAAAGATATCCAGGTCAAGGCGAAGGTTGAGAAGGTTGGCCGAGAAATTCTCATCCGCGGAAGTGTCAAAACTCAACTTGAGCTGGAATGCAGTCGCTGCCTGACCCATTTTCTCTATTCAGTAGCGGAAAATTTTCAGACGATTTTCCAACCATTTTCTCCTACTAGAGTATCAGAGGAGGAAGTCGAGCTGGCCAAAGAGGATCTGGATATCGAATTTTATAAGGATGATATAATTGATTTGACCAACATAGTAAGAGATCAAATTCTGCTATCGATTCCAATGATCCCTATTTGCGAGACACAATGTCAAGGATTGTGTCCACACTGTGGGCAAAATCTTAATCAGGGGAAATGCAGCTGTTCTGCCGAAGCGATCGATCCAAGATGGCGCAAGCTCCAAGATTTTGCTAAGAAGAAAACCATCATGAATTAACATAATTAACCTAAGGAGGAATGAATATGGCCCTGCCAAAAAGGAAAATCTCGAAGGCGAGGCGAGACAAGAGACGTACCCATTTTAAGCTATTTTCACCGACCTATACAAGCTGTCCGCAATGTCAGGAGGCGAAACTTCCCCATGCTGTATGCTTGAGTTGTGGCTATTACAAAGGGCAGAAAATCTTCGAAATAAAAGAAAAGATATAGAGAGAGCATGAGAATCGCTGTTGACGTCATGGGAGGAGATCGGGGGCCAAAGGTTATTGTGGAGGGAGCAATCCAGGCGGCTCGTGAGTTTGGAGTTCAGCTCGTGCTGGTCGGAGATCAAAGGGTAATTGCTGATGAGCTGTCACAATTCGATCTTTCCGGGCTGGACATCGGCATCAAGCATGCCTCAGAAGTAGTTGAAATGAACGAGCCTCCGACTGTGGCTATCCGAAAGAAGCGAGACTCCTCGATCCGGGTCTCCACTGAACTGGTGAAGAGCGGTGAGGCCGAGGCAGTGGTTAGTGCGGGAAATACCGGAGCAGCTATGGCTACGGCCAAAATCCTCCTCGGTGCCCTAAGAGGAGTAGAGCGTCCGGCCATTGCCACCATCCTGCCGACAGCCAAAGATATCGCCCTATTGCTGGATGCTGGAGCGAATGTAGATTGCAAACCTCGCCATCTGCTTCAATTTGCTATCATGGGGTATACTTACTCCAAGGATATTCTCGGAGTCAAGAATCCCAGAGTAGGATTATTAAATATCGGAGAGGAAGAATCTAAGGGAAATGAGTTAACTAAAGAATCCTTTAAAACCCTCAAAGAGGGTGGGCTTAATTTTATCGGTAATGTAGAGGGAAAGGATTTATATTCAGGAAATGTGGATGTGGTCGTCTGTGATGGGTTCACGGGCAATGTGGCTCTGAAAATCAGCGAAAGTGTGGCAGAGATGATCTCCTCCTATTTTAAACAAGAGATTCCAAAGAAGTTCCTTTGGAGACTTGGATATCTGCTGATGAAGCCTTGTTTCCAGGGCTTCAAAAAGAAGGTAGATTATGATGAGTATGGAGGGGCTCCTCTTCTTGGAATCAATGGTGTTTGCATTATTTGTCATGGCAGGTCTGGAGCAAAGGCGATTAAAAATGCCATTAAAGTGGCCATAGGATTTATCCAGCAGAATGTAAACTCTCACATCCAAAATTCTCTGGCCTTCCCCCATAAAGAATTTGACCACAGCGAGAAAGTTGTTGGCGAGAATTAAACCATCCCCAAAAAAATTAATATCCATTGGCATGTGGCGAATCATGCAAAGTGAAGCGAGATGAAATCTGCTTATATCGCTGGAACAGGCTCTTTTGTTCCTGAGGAAGTAGTTTCAAATTTTGCCCTGGAAAAGATCGTGGACACCACCGATGAGTGGATTCGCACCCGAACCGGTATTTCAGAGCGACGGGTTGCCCGACAGGGAGAATGCACTTCTGACCTAGCGGCTCGCGCCGCTCGATCAGCTTTAGAAAATGCAGGTCTTGAGGCCAGGGATTTGGACTTGATTATTACGGCTACGGTAACGCCAGATATGTTTTTCCCCTCGACCGGCTGCATGGTTCAAAGGAAAATCGGTGCTACGCGGGCTGCTGCCTTTGATATTTCAGCCGCCTGCTCTGGATTCATCTACGCGCTCAGCATTGCTGATCAGTTCATTAAAAATGGCCAGTATGAAAATATTATGGTCCTTGGGGCTGACACCCTGTCTAAAATAACCGACTGGACAGATCGAAACACTTGTGTCCTTTTTGGAGATGGAGCAGGGGCTGCGCTTCTTAGGGCTACGACAGACAAGGATCGGGGCATATTGTCTACTCACCTTTATTCAGATGGAACCCTGGCTGAGCTGCTTCAGATACCAGCCGGAGGATCCTTTATGCCTGCCTCGGAGGAAACCCTGAAAAAACGGCTACATTATATTACTATGAAAGGGAATGAAACATTCAAAATTGCAGTCAAGGCCTTGACCGATTCTGTTCAGACTGCACTTAGTCACCAGGGGGTAAGCTGTGAGCAGGTTGATCTTTTCATTTTTCACCAGGCTAATGCCCGGATTATTCAGTCGGTGGGAGAGCGGCTGTCTATCCCTGAGTCTAAAATTCCATTAACCATTGGCAAGTATGGAAATACCTCGGCAGCCAGTATTCCCATCACTCTGGATGAGCTAAACAGAGAGGGAAAGATTCAGCGGGGAACCCTGATCTGCATGGCTGCTTTTGGTGGTGGGTTGACCTGGGCTTCAAGCATGATAAGATGGTAGGATATTTATTAACACATATAATATTTAATATAATATATATTAATTCTTGAATAAAAAGAGGGAAGAAATGGATTATTTTCTAACTGAAGAGCAAATCATGATTCGGGACTTAGCTCGCAAAATTGCCCAGGAAAAGATTTTGCCGGTGAGGGCAGAGCTAGACGAGCGGGAAGAATTCCCTTGGCCTATTATCCAGTGTTTGGCTGAAGCAGACCTTTTTGGTGTGTATCTGCCTGAAGAATACGGCGGATGTGGGGGAGGATGCTTTGAGCTTTGCCTGGCCGTGGAGGAGCTGAGTCGGGTCTGCGGTGGGGTAGCGGTGTCATATGCAGCTAGTGCCTTGGGAGCCTTTCCGATCCTCTTATTCGGCAATGCGCAGCAGAAGGAAAGATATCTGCCGGAAATTGCTCAAGGCAAAAAGCTGGCTGCCTTTGCCCTCACTGAAGCCAATGCTGGAAGTGATGCCGGTGGGATTCAGACTACAGCTCGGCTAGAAGGCGACGAATATGTTTTAAATGGAACTAAGCAGTGGATTACTAATGGTGGAGAGGCGCATATTTATACGGTCATAGCTATGACCGACAGATCTAAGGGAAGCAGGGGAGCAAGCGCCTTTATCGTTGAAAAAGGCACCCCGGGTTTTTCCTTCGGCAAAAAGGAAAAAAAGATGGGCATCCGCTCATCGGCAACTCGCGAGCTGGTATTTACCGACTGTCGCATCCCCAAAGAGAATCTCCTGGCCAAGGAGGGCATGGGATTTATGGTCGCCATGAAGACCTTGGACAACTCCCGGCCGGGGATTGGAGCCCAAGCGGTAGGCATTGCTCAGGGAGCCTTGGATGAGGCGCTCGATTATGCCCGGGAGCGGGTCCAATTTGGAAAGCCGATCTCTTCTTTTCAGGCTATCCAGCATATGATGGCTGATATGGCTACCCAGATCGAAGCAGCCCGGGCTTTGACCTATGCTGCTGCCCGCTATATTGACAGCGGGGCCAAGGATGTATCTAAGGTTTCGGCCATGGCCAAGGTGTTTGCTTCCGATGTAGCCATGAATGTTACCACTCAGGCAGTGCAGATCCTCGGAGGCTATGGCTACATGCGAGAGTATCCGGTCGAGAAGATGATGCGGGATGCTAAGATAACTCAGATCTATGAAGGGACAAATCAGATCCAGCGCAATGTCATTGCTCTTTCACTCATTAAGGAAAGGGCTCAAAAGAGATGAAGATCATCGTCTGTATCAAGCAGGTTCCTGAGACAGGGAATGTAAAGATTGATCCGCAAACCCATACCTTGATTCGCAGTGGAGTCCCCAGCATTATCAATCCGCTCGACACCTATGCTATTGAGGAGGCTCTGCGATGGAAGGAGAAGCTGGGAGCATCTACCCTGGTACTGAGCATGGGGCCGCCGCAGGCCGAAGAAGCCCTGCGGGAGGCTGTCTCGATGGGCATAGATCAAGCTCTGCTGCTGACTGACCGCCGGTTTGCCGGTGCCGACACCTATGCCACGGCCTACACCCTTTCTTTGGCTATCCGAAAACTTGCTCCTTATGATCTGATTTTCTGCGGCAAGCAGGCTATTGACGGAGACACAGCTCAGGTTGGCCCAGCTCTGGCCGAACACCTTGGGATTCCTCATATTGCCTATGTGAAAAAAATCGAAGATATTGATCTCCAGAAGGCTACGGTGCGGGCTCATCGCCTTATGGAAGATGGCTATGAAATTTTAGATAGCCGACTGCCTGCACTGTTAACCGTAGTGAAAGAAATCAATGAACCTCGATTTCCTTCTCTTAAAGGGAAAATGAGAGCTAAAAAGCTGGAAATCCCTATCTGGGGAGCAGATGATTTGGGCGGAGAGGTAGCGAATTTCGGCTTATCCGGATCACCGACTCAAGTCAAGGGAATCTTTGCTCCGCCAGCCAGGGGAAAGGGAGAAATCCTCACGGGTGAGGCTCCACTGATAGCTCAGACCCTGATTGAGCGACTCAAGGCGCAGAAAATTATTTGACTTAATGCCCGAAAAAATTATTATTTGTCAAGGATAAATTAAGGAAACTCTCACAATGGGTAGGATTATCATTCATCAGGATCGCTGTAGCGGCTGTGGGGAATGTGTTTCAACATGCCCCTTTGGAGCTATTAGTCTAGTCAGTAATCGGGCTCAGGTAAATGAGCAATGCGTACTCTGTCAAGCCTGTCTGAGTGTCTGCCCGACAGAAGCTATTTCTCTTGAAGAAAAGAAAAAAGATCAGCCATTGGTCAACGGCTTCTCTTATGAAGGAGTTTGGGTCTTTGGAGAGCAGCGGCAGGGGATCATCTCAGAAGTGGTCTATGAATTGATGGGTGAAGGAAGGCGGCTGGCAGACAAGCTTGGCACCCATCTTTGGGTCATTGTGTTAGGCTCTGGTCTACAATCAGAAGCCGAGCACCTGCTGCATTATGGAGCTGATCGGGTCTGTCTGGTTGACCATCCAGACCTGGCTGACTTTCATGATGAATCTTATACCAGGGTAGTAAGTTATCTGATCGAGAAATATCGACCAGAAATCGTCTTAAGTGGGGCGACAGCTATAGGGCGCTCATTTATTCCCCGAGTAGCTGTGCGGCTTAAAGCTGGTCTGACCGCAGATTGCACTGCTCTTGATGTTGATCTTGATCAGCGGCTCCTGCTGCAAACCAGGCCAGCCTTTGGCGGCAATATCATGGCTACGATCATCACTCCTGTGCACCGACCACAGATGGCTACAGTGCGGCCTAAGGTAATGAAGAAAGCCGCCTATTCTCCCCTGCCGAAGGGGAGGGTTCAGATTGAAACCGTGCCTGAGGACCTGATTGTACCGCAAACAAGAATAGTATCCCTGGTCAAGGATCTGACCGAGCGGGTCAACCTGGCTGATGCTGATATCATTGTGGCTGGAGGAAGAGGAGTTGGGGGAGCGGAAAACTTTAAGCTGCTGTATGATCTGGCTAACGTGCTAGGAGCCGCGGTTGGTGCCTCTCGTGCAGCCGTGGATGCAGGCTGGATTCCCTATTCACACCAAGTCGGGCAGACCGGCAAAACGGTCTGTCCTAAGCTCTACATTGCCTGTGGTATCTCAGGAGCGATTCAGCATCTGGTCGGAATGCAATCCTCTGAAACCATTGTCGCCATCAACAAAGATTCACAGGCGCCGATCTTTTCCGTAGCTGATTATGGGCTAGTGGGAAATCTGTTTGAGATTATACCCTCCTTGACAAAAAAGCTACAAGAGGAGCGGCTTAAATTCTGATGAGGAGAGAGAGCATTGAAGATAGCTTTTCTTTTTCCTGGCCAAGGTTCGCAATTTGTAGGCATGGGTAAGGATATCGTTGACATTTATCCCCAAGCTAAACAGGTGTTTGAAGAGGCCAGGGAGGCCTTGGGCTTTGATCTTGAGCGGCTTTGCTTTGAAGGACCTGAAAAAGAATTAGGATTGACAATAAATACGCAACCTGCTATATTGGCCACTAGTGTGGCCATCTGGCGGGTATTACAGCAGGCAGGGATTCAACCTGATTTTGTGGCTGGACATAGTCTGGGAGAATACAGTGCCCTGGTAGCCTCACAGGCGCTGTCTTTTGAAGATGCCATCAAGCTGGTAAGGGCAAGGGCCCAATTTATGCAAGAGGCGGTAGCAGAAGGCAGCGGGGCTATGGCCGCTGTTTTGGGCCTGTCAGAAGAAAAGATTGTTAATCTTTTACACTCATTACACATTGAAGATCAGGTTTTCATAGCTAATTTGAATTGTCCAGGGCAGATCGTTATTGCTGGGAAAAAAGAGCCGGTTGAGCAATTTCAGGCTCAGGCACAGGACATCGGGGCTCGATGTATCCTCTTGGATGTCAGTGTGCCATCTCATTGCCCTTTGATGAATTCGGCTGGCAAGCGGTTAGAAGAGCGGCTTTGTTCCGTCCAGATAAATCAACCTCAAATTCCGCTTATAACCAATGTAGATGCAAAGATCCTCACTGAGCAGAGAGAAGTTCTGCCTTCCCTGGTTCGGCAGATTTCTACAGTACTCCGATGGGAAGAATCAATGCGTATTTTAATCAAAGAAGGTGTTGAGCTTTTCGTTGAGGTTGGTCCGGGAAAGGTTTTATCCAACCTCCTACGACGAATTGACCGACAGGCAAAGAGCTTGAGTGCAGGAGACCGGGCTGGTTTACAGCAGGTGCTCAACCTGCTCTGCTGAGTTTATAAGGATTGCAACCTTGATGAGGGATGGCTTCTATTATTCCTATTCCAGAAAAATGGCAAATCCGCCCTATTTTCAGCTCAACCACCAGGGAGAGGCAGGCTATGCTCTCATCGTCTTTTCCTGGTGTATTTTCTTTATCTTGGTCCTCTTAATCGCAGGGTATCTGAGCCTTCAGGCAAATCAAATCGACCAAATAGAGAGAGAAATCTGCTCGATCAAGGCTTTTTATATCGCCCAGGCTGGTTTGAAGAAAATTGCCAAAGATCCAAGGCTACAGCAAGACCCGAACCTGATGCTAACCGGCTCCTTTGGGAAAAACGACAAGATATATGATGAGGCGTATCGAGGGAAATTGGATCGAAGCAGCAAACCTCCTTGTCTGCTGGTTACGGGAATGTGCCAGACTAAAGATAAGCATATCGTAGCCCAACGAACCCTGAAGGCGGAGATAGGCTCAACGAGTGGGGGGCTCCCTTTTCCAGCCCCAGCAGTCTACATCAAGGAGGACCCCAGTTTTTCAGCTATTCCTGGTGATATCTATGGGAAGTGCTTGGACGCCGAGAGGGGAAAATACTCTATAGCTATCCAAAGCGGCGGGAAAATCAAAACCGAACTCTTCAATACCATACCGATTAAGTTTCACGATGAATTTTTATCCTTTGTCGAATTAGGATGCAAACAGGGTGAGAAGTGCGAACTTAAGGATTGGTGGTATCCAAAAATCGAAACTAAGCAGAGAGAAGAAGGAGAGAGGTTTCGAATTTCATTGAATATCCAATTATCAAATCCCCAAAGCCTCGACCCCAATGCTCCCAATTACTGGCTTACCCAGCCGCCGATGATAAAGGACAGCGATCCGGCCTATAATTGCTACTATCATGATCCGGCTGACAATATTGAATACCGTGGTCGGGCAGGTGGGGTTAAAGGTAGCGGAATGTTAGCCGAGCTGCTGGTCAAGCGGGAATATGTGCTGCATGAGGGCAACTACTACTTCACTAAGATCGAGTTACAGCCGAATGCCAAATTAAAGATAAAAGGAAAGGTAAAGATATTTTGTACGAACGAGATGAGACTGGGAAAATCAAGCCAAATTGGGGATCCAAATCAGATCGGAAATTTATCCCTGCGAAGTTATAGCACCGGTAGCTGGAATCCTACCATGTATTTTAACGAGAAGTCCAAATTTTTTGGGATCATTCTAGTTCCTAGATGCGAGATGATATTATATTCTGGTGAAATTTATATTCAAGGGGGCATTGTAGCCTGGCGGATGAGAGACTTCAAGTTACAAGGAACCAGCATGAGGCCCTGGCGGATTGAGTTTGACCCAGCTTTTGAACAAGTGCTCAGTGAATTTGGGGGAGAATCAGGAGCTCCTGTCCTTGCCAACTGGCGAGAACTAAAAGACCATCTGCCTTTACCTTAAGATACTATAGTGCTTCAACTTTGGTTTTTCAAGACATGATTTTTGATTAGCTATTTTGGTGAAAATTTATAGTTCATTTCAATATTGTGTTCAGTTTACCATAAAAATATGTTCATTGAGGTGATTATCAATATTCATGCCAATCAAAATCTAACTTGAACGAGTATAATGCAAATTATAAGAAGAAAATTAAAGGGGTAATATGAACTTAACTGAAAAGGTTGCTTTTATTACTGGAGCAGCCCAGGGGATTGGCAAAGAGACTGCTCTGACCCTGGCTAGATTAGGGGCCAGGATCATAGCCACCGACCTGAACAGAGAATTACTTATGAAAAATGCCGAGGAATTCCAGACTCTCGGCTGCGAATATCTCCCTATAGTTATGGATGTTACCAATGAGCAGGAGGTGAATGAGGCTGTAGATCAGGGGGTTGAAAAATTTCAACGGATTGACATCCTGGTCAACAATGCGGGTATCACTAGGGATTCTCTTATCTTTCGAATGTCAGACGAGGCTTGGGACAGTGTGCTCTCGGTCAACCTCAAGGGGGCCTTTCATTGCATCAAGGCTGTGGCCAGACCCATGCTGAAGCAGAAAAAAGGAACCATCATCAATGTGGCTTCCGTGGTTGGCCTGATGGGCAACCCGGGGCAGGCGAATTATTCGGCTTCAAAGGCAGGGTTGATAGGTTTGACCAAGACGGTGGCTCGAGAGCTGGCTAGTCGGGGAATCACTGTAAACGCTGTGGCTCCTGGGTATATCGATACTGAGATGACCAGGGCATTACCTGAGGCTGCAAGAGAGAAACTACAAGAGGCTATTCTGCTGAAAAGATTGGGGACTGTTCAGGATGTGGCTCAAGTTATTGCTTTTTTGGCCTCTGACGGGGCCAGCTATATTACTGGACAGGTTATTAATGTCAATGGTGGTATGTACATGTAATTGTTTGTGATCACATATACCTGTAATTACAGGTGATCAAGAGGATCACCACGGTTTCAATCGCGAATTCAATCGCGGACGGAATTTGAACTTAAACGAGGAGGTAAAATGATGGCAACTTCAATTGAAAATCGGGTGAAAGAGATTATTACGGAACAGTTAGGAGTGGATGAAAAAGAGGTTACCCCAGATGCTTCTTTTATTGATGATCTTGGGGCAGACTCTCTGGATACAGTTGAGCTAGTAATGGCTCTGGAAGAAGAGTTTGACATCGAAATTTCTGATGAAGATGCAGAAAAGATTATCACCGTAGGTGATGCCATTAATTATATTAAGGAAAACGTTAAGGAAGATTCTAGTAAGGAGTAGGGGAACCTTGAAAAGACGGGTTGTGATAACCGGACTTGGGGCAGTAACTCCGCTAGGAACAGGAGTTGATAAGTTCTGGAAGGCACTTTGTGAAGGGAAATCAGGAATTGGGCCAATTACCCGTTTTGATGCCCGAAATTATCCCACCAGGATCGCTGCTGAAGTAACCGATTTCAATGCTGAGGACTTCATACCCAAAAAAGAGATCAAAAAGATGGATCCCTTTATCCACTATGCGATTGCGGCCTCGGATATGGTTATGGAAGATGCAGGTATCAAAATTGCCCATGAGGAATCATCACGGTTTGGAGTCTTAGTCGGAGCAGGCATTGGTGGACTCTCCACCATTGAAAAATATCATGAGCTCGTGTTGGAGTACAACGGGCCTAAAAAGATCACTCCATTTTTTATTCCCATGCTGATTATCAATCTGGCCTCTGGCCAGATTGCTATTCGCCATGGATTAAAGGGGCCAAACTCGGCGGTTGTTACTGCCTGCGCTACTGGAACTCACGCCATTGGGGATGCATTTAAGATAATCCAGCGGGGAGATGCTGATGGTATGATCAGCGGGGGGGCTGAGTCGGTCATCACTCCAATGGGAGTCGGGGGATTCTGCGCCATGAAGGCCCTATCCTGCCGAAATGATGAACCTGAGCGGGCAAGTCGTCCCTTTGACCGGGACCGCGACGGCTTTGTAATAGGAGAAGGTGCGGGGCTTGTTCTCTTAGAGGAAATGAACCATGCCTTAAATCGGGGGGCAAAAATCTATGCCGAGCTTGTCGGCTATGGGATGTCATGTGATGCCTACCATATCTCTGCGCCGGCCCCTGATGGGAGCGGTGCTATTCTCTGCATGCAAAATGCCTTGCGGGATGCGCAGATCGAGCCTTCGCAAGTTCAATACATTAATGCTCATGGAACATCTACCCAGCTAAATGACCAGACCGAAACCGAGGCGATAAAGGGAGTATTTGGTCCTCATGCCTATCGGCTTTTAGTCAGTGCTATAAAATCCATGACCGGACATCTACTGGGAGCCGCCGGCGGAATTGAAGCTGTGGCTACTGCCTTAACCATTAAGCATGGGATAATTCCGCCGACCATCAATTATGAGACTCCAGATCCTGCCTGTGATCTGAATTATGTCCCTAACCAGGCTCAGCGAGCTGAGGTACGGGTTGCTCTTTCGAATTCATTTGGCTTTGGGGGAACCAACGCGACCTTAGTTTTTAAAAAATTCGAGCCGTAGTCTATTTCTTCAGGAGGAAGCTAAGATAAGAAAAAGTATAAAATAAAATTAAAGAAAAATAATCTATTAAATTTTAGTCAATTTGTCTATGCCAATCTGTTAAGTTTCAGTCAATTCGTCTATGTCGCCTATGGATGAAGAACGGATCAATTGTTTAAAAGAATTACAGCAAAGTATCGGCTGTCAATTTAAAAATCTAGCTATTCTCAATCAAGCCCTCACTCATAAGTCATACGCCAATGAAGCCAAGGATCGGAACCTATTCATTGAAGATAATGAACGGCTCGAATTTCTAGGCGATGCTATTCTCTCCTATATTATTACCGAATTCATTATGGAAAAATTTCCCGAATACACCGAAGGCATGCTCTCAAGGCTGCGAGCTCACCTTGTCAGCGAAACTATTCTGGCCTCGATAGCCAGCAAAAATAGTCTTGGAAATTACCTCCTTCTGGGGAAAGGTGAAGAGATCAGTGGCGGAAGATCGAAAAAATCGATTCTCGCCGATTGCCTTGAGGCTCTCTTTGCTGGAATCTACCTGGATCAGGGATTAGATACGGTCAGAGAATTTATTATTAAAAACTTTCACCCCTATATTGAAGAGACCACCCAAAAAAATTTTATTCCAGACTTTAAGAGTATTTTACAGGAATATGTCCAGGGAAAGCTCAACTGTACGCCGATTTATCGAGTAACTAGCCAGAATGGTCTGGATCACGAAAAGATTTTTGAAGTAAAGCTGACCATCGATCAAACGACCTATGGAATCGGAGAGGGTAGAAGCAAAAAAGAGGCTGAGCAGAAAGCCGCCTACCATGCTTTAAAAAAGATGAACATCGATGGATTGGATTTTTGAATCAAACTCTTCGAAATCCGATCGTAATCGAATATCTATGCTTTTGCACTTTTTCTCCGAATCATTGATTTTACTGAATTTGCTATTAGAAGTAACTTTCAATGATTTCAAGGCGTTAAAAAATTTCTGTCAAAGTATAATTGAATACCCCAAAAAACTAAAAAGGTGCCAATCCCACAAGAGATTGGCACCTTTTTTCTTTCCGGTACTTTAAGCCTGGTGCTTTTACAATGACCACCAAGGCTGTACGTCTAACACAAAAGTAGCTGTGCTCCAGCCGCCGCGAGGATCATAAGCGGTAATCTGCACGTTATATATCCCAGGAAAATAGGTCAGGAAAGAGTAGACCACACCATTTCTATATCTTCCGTAGGTAGACTGGCCGCTCAGGCTCTGATCCGCATTGAGCTGTTTGGCGATCCCTTCCGGCGGAAGCTCTGTGACCATGCCGATGTTACAAGAATAGTACAGGGGCTCAAGGTCAGGATCATAGAATTCAACCGGTATGGAAAATAGTTGTCCGGCCAAAGCGACCTGTGGACTGTCAATATCCTCTCCCAGAACCGGCGGATGATTCAGCCAGCCGCCAGGATTGGCTACTACCAGCGTATACTCAGCTATGCTAGTGAGCCCCCTAGTATCCCTGGCCACGACTACAATCCGATGAACCCCTTCAAACTGTGGATGGAAGATAATATGGGGCGTAGTAGGCTCAGGAATTAAATCTTCCTGATAGGGGCCATATCCGTAATAGGGCAGCCCATCAATAAAGGCCGTAAAAGTGATATTACCGCTTGCACTGCCGACTCCGGCCTTATCTGATTTTCCAAATATATCTTTCTGATAATCCTGATCATAGCAGCTAAAATATTTCTCATATGGCTGAGAGCTCCCAAGGAGATAGAAATCATCCTCAAGCTGCTCCAATCTAGGCGGATGATTAACCACTGGATAATTCACTACGCTCATGGGGAAAACCTCTACATCGCTCAAGCCCATCCTGTCAGTTACCCGAACGGTAACGATCAGATCTTCCAAGTATTGAGGAACATAGGTCAGCATGACCAGATTAGATTCAACCTGCGGATCATCAATACTGCAAGGCATGACGAATTTACCCTTAAAAGGAATTGGCGTAGGATCATCCACAAGTTTCACTCGGGTGATAAGGTTTGGGGTGTTGGTCCCATGTGCACCCCATCCACCAATGGTGGCTATAAAATATAACTGAGGATTCCCTGTTGGCACCGGCTGTAATAAATCAATGTCATTGGCTTCGATCAAAAGATTGAAGGGAACAAAAAGCTGAGCGAACTGCGGGCCGATTTTTTGTAGTTTGGGCGGATGATTGGCTATGATGTTTCTATTCGTATGAAACCATATATTGTCCATCCGGTATCCATTCCCGAGAATTCTGAGCCATTTTATTCTGGATTGTCCTCCTCCGAATACTTGGGAGCCGTCTCTTCTACCATTATCGGCCAAGTCGATGTCCTCATCCATATCCCGCATCACCATATGCCAGGTGCCGTCTTGGTATTGCCGCCCTAGATTAACCACGACATATGCCGGGTTCTGCTCAGTATTGCCTCCTGCTGGAAATCCTCCTTCGGCCAAAACCGGAGGCTCCCCTTGATAGCCGACAGGACGATAGCCTAGGATTACATAATGGCCACTGGCAGTAATCAACCCTACCTGAAACTCCCATTGATCCCACTCTTCCAGGCCAAGCCTTGAAGCAACGTTAAAGGAGATTACCTTGTGATTAGTAATCGGCTGAGGACCTGATGGGGTCAGGTAGCGAATATCCTCATTCATCACCCAGAAGCGTTCCAGGCGGTTAAATACGGAAGGGTTAGTGGACCAAACTTCCAATACCCTGCTCCCTTCAGCAAAATCCAAAACAGTGCGCATAGCTCCATACCCAATGCCGAAGCCAAAGTAGGGATAGGCATAGCTAGAAGTCTTCCAGCCCCAGTTGAGAGGATCGTCCCAGTACTCAAAATCCTGCCATCGAATCGTCTGGGTCGGTACTATCTGAGCGAAGACCTGATGGCAGCACATAAGAGCCGTAATTACCAGAAGCAGTCCAAATATCTGTTTTCGAACCTTTAATGCTTCTAAAAACTTTCTGCTCATATCCAAAACTCCTTCCCTCTTTTTTAAACTTCTCTAATTTTATGGTTTCTTTTTTTCTCCATTATTTTTATATTTATCTGTTTAAAATATTAGATTTAGATTATTCTTCCTCTGCACCGCTACGGTGTCTTTGACTTTGGTCTTGACCACAAAATTGCTCTTTTCATATCTGCTATATATCCCCTTGCTCTTTCGACCTTAAAATTATCTCCTGCACAGCCTCCCCAAAGCCAGACGGTGGATCTCCACTTCCCTTTCCTAGAATCAAAGTGACTTATGGCCGTGCTATTGACTCTAGCCTCTTGGAGGCTCCCCCCCAAGGTGCGCAACACATCCTGAGCGTAAAGGTTCTTGTCGGGCCCATCAGGAACAGAGATAATATTGCGGCCCTCTGCAAGGTTCATCGGGGGCGGTGGAGTGATAGTAAAGGGAGGAATTCGAAGGCTTGGAATATCCTGATCTAAATAAAAAATATAGCCGCGGCCAGGTTCAATCGCAAAGTCATTGCCAAGAGGAGAAGAGCTGTTAGAATCAAAATACATTACGCTTCCCTTATTCCCTCCCGTTCCGAGCAAAATGCGCCGGCTACTGGGGAAAAGAAGTAAAAATTCCCTAGCTGTGTCGCAGGCTTTGAGCGGGGTTCCAGGATAAGCGAATAAATTCAATCCGGCTGAAAAGGGGTATTGGTGGCTCGACAGCCCGATATTTATTTCTTTATCCTCTCCGGCAGTGATATAAACAGGAGTAATGATAATATTAGGATCATCCATGTGTGATGGATTGATACTTTGCAGGGCCATAGCCAGGCGCTTAACCTCCCATTGGCACCAAGGTTCAGCCTGCCTAAAAGCGGTAACGTTATCGTACATTTCATTGAAGTAGCCACCTTTTACGATGTTTGGATCATGATAGGTATAGACGATAAAACCAGAGTTTGGCAGCCCGGTAATGGTAAAATAGCCTTGAGAATCAGTAGTGGCCGAGCAGGGTATCTGACCTAAGTAGTTGATATCCATAGCTCGAACAGCAACATTAGCCAAACCCATTTCCGGCTTTTCATCTGAAAAAACCCGGCCATGAATTTTCCCCGATCCCTGACAGGGTTCATATTTTACTAGAGTGATCGTTCCAACATTTCTGCTTTCGCCTAATTTCAAACCGGCCACTGTCTGCTCAACAACTCCATAGCCTGTTTTATCCAGACGCAAGATCACATCTCCTGAAAGAAGCTGCTGGAAAGAAAACTCTCCTGTAGAGGAATTGACCACTGTAAAGGAAATCTGCTCATGAGAGCGGGTCAGTAGGCTAGCGGAAATATTGGTTAGAGTTCCTCCTTTAACCACTACTCGGCCAGAGATTGTAGTCTTGGCTAGGACAAAGTCGATCTTTTTTGCCTCGCCTGCTCCGAGAGAAACTACCTCGGCATTCTCAGCCGAATAAGCGTTTTGGCCATAAAAAACGCTGAACACATCACTGCTTCCAACTCGGGCAAAAGCCCGGATCTTATACCCTCCCGCCTTGAGAAATTTAAAAGCGTAGCCACCGTAACTTCCAGTGTGGTAAACTGCCAGCTTATCAGGATCAGTAGCAGGCATACTCATCACCTTGGCTGGAATAACGGCCCTTTCAACTATCTGGCCGTTGACGGGAATAATCTCCATTTGAATACCCTCAATACCCTGCTCCTCACTGTCAGCTTTGGTGAGATAGGAAATCTGCGGATTAGTAGGATCCATATGGTTAGGATCAAAACCGATAACCAAATCCGATTGGCTGTGCCATCCTTCGGTAACTACCCGAAAGAGGTGTGAAGTTACTTCTCTAGTATTAGGATCTGTAATAATGCCATAAATCATGCCTGCCTGAGCAAAAGAGCTGAAACGAACAGGATCTGCCTGGGGTTTTTTACAAGTGATGGTTACCTTAGCCTGCTGGGGAAGAAAACGGTAGGTTTGATTTATGGAATAGGTGCAGTAAGGATTTGAAATTTCAAGGTCGTAAAAAAACTGAGTACTGTCTTTCACCCAGATATTATAACTTCCCTCTGGTAGAGGAACTTTAGCGTTCGGCTCTAGGATGTAGTCAGCCAGATCAATAGAATAATGGGTTATATTAGGATCACTAAACATCCAATACCAGGGCGGATTCCCAGGAGGAAAGGTCATGGTAGTTTTCCCCTTATAGTTTACCGTACCTTCCAGATAAACGACGCAGCCTCGATTATGAGGCAGATCAATGGTCAGGGGGATTTTCCCTCCCCAGCAAAGTTTAAAATCCTTGGTTATCTTTTGATTGGGCGAAATTCCAATTTTATTTCCCTCTCCCCACTGCCCGGTTTCGGAATAAAGCCAATAGTGATCTTCGTAGCACTCGGTTACATACTGATTTTCAGGATCTTGAGCACAAAGGTAAATCTCTTGCCATCCCGTCAGATTAAGATTTAGGGTATAATATCCATCAGCATTGGTTACCGTCTGCCCAATAGGAGTAATGCCAATAGGATGATAGGCGGTAATCTGGATGCCAGCCAACCCCTTGACCGCACCCGAGTCTGAATACTCTGTTACCCTGCCGCTGATTACAGCCGGTGGGATACTGGCCGCCATAGCCTGGTGTGCCCAGGCAAGAGAGAAAATTATCAAAAGCAAAGCCATAAGAGAAGGGTACAATTGAAGTAAAAAACAATTATCCTTTCGTAAGTACATGGAATAATGCTCCTATTCCCTGTGGACAGTTTATAACCAGGTGCAGGCAAGATGATATTCTCAAAAGTTTAATGCAACACTTATGCCATACTTTGCCAACCAATGACAATTTTTCAATTCCCGCACTCCTTAACTTCTCATCTTAAACTTCTAATCTTGTGTTTCAGTTATGATAGATCATAATTTCTACGCTTCGGGGCATCAACCCTGACCAGACTCTCACCGAGCCCTAAAAATAGAGTTTGCTGGCCAATTTTATGAAATATTTTGCATAAATATGAAATAATATTCATACTCGCGGCTTTTCCCTCTTATCTAGTGGCCGATTTACCAGCCACAAATTCAACACGGTTTATTATTTTAGTTGGATTGACATTATCGGTATGAAATGATATCCTCATCATGCTGAGATAGATAAGGATTTCTTGCTCTGACCCTTAAGGAGACGAAAGTATGGATTATAGCCTTACTCTTAATTTGCCAAAGACAAAGTTTCCCATGAAAGCTAACCTTGTCCAAAAAGAGTTGGAACTTATTGAATTTTGGGAACAAAATCGTATTTATGAAAAAATGATGAATCGCCGGGCAGATAATGGCTCATTCATCTTACACGATGGTCCTCCGTATGCCAACGGACATATCCATATCGGACATGCTTTTAATAAGATATTGAAAGATATTATTATCCGCTCTAAAAATATGACCGGATTTCAGGCCAGCTATATCCCAGGCTGGGATTGCCACGGTTTGCCGATTGAGCATGAGGTTGACAAAAAGCTAGGACCTAAAAAGCAACAGCTCAGTACTTACGAAATCAGAAAACTCTGCCGAGAATATGCCAAGAAATTTGTTGATATCCAAAAAAAAGAATTCCAGCGGCTTGGTGTTTTCGGGGACTGGGATCACCCCTACCTAACCATGGATCCAGAGTATGAATCGGCGATTGTGAGGGAATTCGGACGCCTGGCTGCTAGCGGCGGAGTCTATCGAGGGCTTAAACCCGTCTACTGGTGTTCTTTCTGCCAGACAGCCTTAGCTGAAGCCGAGGTGGAATATGCCGATCATACCTCCCCATCAATCTGGGTAAAATTCCCTGTTCGGTCTGGTTTCCGAGAAAAATTCCCTGATCTGGCTAACCAGGCATCCAAATGCTCAGTCCTGATCTGGACTACCACTCCGTGGACACTTCCCGCCAATCTGGCCATTGCCGTCAATCCCGACTATGAATATGCGGCCTGCCAAGTTGATGATGAGGTTTGGCTCATGGCCAAAGATCTGGTAGAGCGAACCATGAACGTAGCCAAAATCTCCGAGTACCAGATTCTCAAGACCTTTGCAGGAGGCGCACTTTTAGGGATCATCAGCCAGCATCCTTTCTATGAGCGGGAATCCCCGATTGTGCCGGCTGCCTATGTTACTCTTGATCAAGGAACGGGCTGTGTTCACATCGCTCCTGGTCACGGCCAGGAGGACTATGAGGTTGGCCAGCGTCATGGATTTTCCCCCTATGCCCCGGTTAACCAGGAAGGGAAATTCACTTCTGAGGTTCAATATTTTGCCGGAGTGCCTATTTTTAAGGCTAATCCTGAAATTATTCGCCTCATGCGTGAGCAGGGAACTCTCATTTTTGAGGAGACGGTGGTCCACTCTTATCCTCATTGCTGGCGATGCAAAAACCCGGTCATTTTCAGGGCTACAGAGCAGTGGTTTATCTCCATGGAAAAAAATGATCTGCGGGCCAAGGCTCTCGAGCAGATTCGCCAGGTCAGGTGGATTCCCCGATGGGGGGAAAACCGGATCAGCAGCATGGTAAGCGACCGCCCTGACTGGTGCATTTCCCGACAAAGGTCATGGGGAGTGCCGATCGTTGTCTTCTTCTGCTCATCATGCCAGTATCCTATTATGGATAGGGAAGTTATTGAGCATGTAGCTGATCTGGTAGCCAAAGAGGGCATTGATATCTGGTTCCAGAGAGAGCCAAAAGAGCTTCTGCCAGATGGGTTTACCTGCCCAAGATGTCAGGGTGCGGAATTCACCAAAGATATGAATATCCTAGATGTCTGGTTTGAGTCAGGAGTAAGTTTTGCCGCTGTCCTTGAAAAAAGGCCCTCTTTGAGATTTCCGGCTGATCTCTACCTTGAGGGAAGCGATCAGCACCGCGGCTGGTTTCAGAGTTCACTCTTGACCTCAGTGGGCACTAGAGGACTGCCTCCCTACCGCTCGGTCCTAACTCATGGATTTGTGGTTGATGGTGAAGGGAAAAAGATGTCAAAATCAGCCGGCAATGTCATCGCTCCGCAGGAAGTAATAGAAAAACTCGGGGCGGATATTTTGCGCCTGTGGGTCTGCTCTGAGGATTACAAAGATGATATCCGCATCTGCAATGATCTTCTGCGGCGGCTTTCGGATGCCTATCGCCGGATCCGAAACACCTGTCGCTATCTCCTCAGCAATTTAGAGGATTTCGATCCGCAGACCGACCGAGTTCCTTTTGATCAGATGGAGGAGATGGATCGGTGGATTCTTCACAGGTTCCAGGAGCTCATAGCCAGGGTTCGCAAGGCCTATGAAGATTACGAATTTCATATTCTCTTTCACGGGCTTCACAATTTTTGTACCGTTGACCTAAGCTCCTTTTATCTTGATGCCTCCAAAGACCGAATGTACACTCGCGGGAAATCGTCCCTCGGCAGAAGATCCGGACAGACCGCTATGTATGAGATCATCCTAGGAATGGTAAAGCTGATGGCTCCTGTGCTGTGTTTTACCGCCGAAGAGATCTGGAAATATCTCCCTGGGTCAAAAGATCTGCCAGAGAGTGTTCATCTGGCCTCATTGCCCGATCCCAAGGCTGAGTACCTAGATAGCGACCTGGCCGAGCGGTGGGAAACCCTTTTGCAGGTGCGGGCAGAAGTAGCCAAGGTACTCGAAGCAGCTAGAGCGGCCAAGGTGATCGGCCACTCACTCGATGCCCAGGTGAGCCTTATCCTGACTGATCCTAAGTTGTATGATTTCCTAAAAAAATATGCGGATCTTCTTCCCACCATCTTTATTACCTCTTCGACAACTCTTGAGCAAACTGAATCCGCACCGTCTGATGCCGAAGGCTACACGCGCAGTGGCCTGTTCGATCAACTCTTTATCAAAGTTACTCACGCCGAGGGAGAAAAGTGTGCCCGGTGCTGGAAATACAGCCCCCTGGTTGGAAAAACAGCCGAATACCCTGATCTGTGTGCGACCTGTGTCTCGGTGCTGAAAAGCATGCCTGATCAGCCAAGCAAGGAGCTCCAGCCAGCGGTAGAGCAGGGAGAGTCAAGCCGGTGAAAGAAGGCTCGATAAAATCTCCGAAAATTCCCCTACTTATCCTGGTTGCAATTCTAGCCCTAGATTTTGGGACCAAATATCTGGCCCGCTCTTTCCTGCGCCAGATTCATTCCCTGACCATTATCCCAAACTTCTTTAACCTGACGTATGTCGAAAACCGAGGGGCTGCCTTTGGCTTTTTAGCCGAAACCAATGCCCGGTTCAGGACGCCATTTTTTGTCTTCATTTCTCTGGTGGCTATTTTGGTCATCATCATTCTCTATCGCCGAGAGGAGGGAGGAGCGTGGGGACGCCTAGCTCTGATTTTCATCCTCGGAGGAGCTCTGGGCAATATGGTCGATCGGCTGCGGTTTGGCTGGGTAATTGATTTTCTGGATTTCCATTGGTATCACTATCATTGGCCTGCCTTCAACGTTGCTGACATAGCCATATGTATCGGAGTAGGTATGCTGATGATCAACATGTTTTCTGGCCAAAAAGGGAGAAAACCGCTTGCATCCAATACTTTTTAAATTTGGTCCTATTAGTGTCCACACTTATGGTTTTTTCATTGCCCTTGCCTTTTTCACTGCTATCATCTGGTCCTCATGGGAAGCCAAGCGGCTCGGGGAAAATCCAGAGCGAATAATGGACCTTGGATTTCTAATCATCCTGGCTGCTATTATCGGCTCTCGTATTCTCTTCATTCTGTTAAACCTTCAGGATTATCTTGAACATCCAATAAATATGATTAAGATATGGGAGGGAGGGTTAGTATTTTATGGCGGATTGATCGCCAGCATTCTGACAGCTTTGTGGTATCTCAAAAAACACCGCCTGCGGATCTGGAAATATGGCGATATTCTCTCCCCAGCCATCGCTCTGGGACAAAGTATCGGCCGAGTGGGCTGCCTGATGGCTGGCTGCTGTTACGGAAAGGAAACTGCTCGTCCTTGGGCTGTGCGCTTTACCGATCCTCAGACCCTGGCTATGCCGAATATTCCCTTGCACCCAACCCAAATTTATGAGTCAATCGCCACCCTGCTCATATTCGGCCTTTTGTTGAGATTGAGAAAAAGAAAAAGCTTTGATGGACAGATTTTCTGGCTCTATATTGCTCTCTATGCAATAGTGCGATTTATCATCGACTTTTTCCGTGGGGATGAAACCAAGACCTTTTTCCACCACACCTTATCACTTACCCAGGTTCTCGGGATTGCTCTATTTCTAAGTGCCCTCTATATGCTCTGGAGCTTGAAAAAGAAAGTAACTAACAGCAGACAATAAACACTTACAAAAAGACTAAGCACTAGAAAAGGGCACCATTATAAAAACTTAACACCTTTAAAAAGCTCGCTCTTATTTATTAGCTACCATTGAGAGACATAACCCTAATAAGAGCTAAGCTCCTTTGAGGGTTTATGGTGTCTGATATTAAGAGCGATTTACTTAGCGAGAAAACCCCTAAATCCCCCTTCATCTCAATAAGTACCAGTAGGCACAGCCGATCGCACCTACAAACTGGCTGTGAGGTAGCACCACTACTTGCCTGGGCTTGCAGTTTTCTCGAATGATCTGCTGAATAGCTGCATTGCGGGAAACCCCACCAGAGAGGAGGATCACCTGGCCTGAAAACTGACTCAGCATAGGAGCAAGACGGCGAAAAACCGAAAAATTCACTCCAGCACACAAAGATGACAAAGAAGCTCCTTCTACCAGCTTTCCAATCAACTCTGACTCGCCGAAAATAGCGCAGGTTGAGTCAAGCTCAACCGGATTTTCGGCATAGCGCCCCAGCTCTTCCAGACTAACTCCTAATACCCTGGCCATATTTTCCAAATATCGCCCGCTGCTAGCCGCACACTTATCATTCATAACAAAATCAGATACTTTCCCCTGCTCAACCAGAGCTACTTTTGAGTCCTGGCCGCCGATATCAACCAGGATAAAGTCTGATAAGCCACTCAGATAGCAGGCCCCTAAGGCATGGGCCATGATTTCTGGAATTTGGTAGGAGTTCTCAAAGCAGAGCGAATTTCGGCCATAACCAGTGGTTACTACTGGATAGCCCAAGTTTTTAGCCGGACCGATGCTCTCATCCTCAATTCGCAGCCCTCCTCCTGGTTCAATCTGGCGACAGCGGCGATAAAAGGCTATGGTCTCATAACTTTCCATCTGCCTGATTTCTCTCCCCTCTCCCATGAGCACAATCTTTACCTCTCGACTGCCAAGGTCCATTCCCCAGACCGCTTTGCTCCTACTCATAGATCACCGCCCGCACACTTGCTCCTTATCTTTTAGCATCCGCGCTCCTTTCTTTTAGCACCTGGAGGAAGCTCTCGATCCTGATCCTGGTTCGGGCATCAATCTGGCCTGGGTTATCACCCTCCAGGGTGAGAATCGGCAAATGGATGGATTTTCGGACAATAAGGTCCTCAAGCCGATGAAAGCAGAAGGACTGAACATAGTGAATCAGACCATCTATCCGACGCACCGCTATCTGTTCCTTAATGTCGACAATCCGGGCAAAGATATCATATGGGTAGGTATAGCGCAGATACTGCTCAACCAGGTCCTCTCCCTGGCCGCAGCCGGGCATACTGAACTGTCGCTGGACCTCGTTAAAGACTACACGCCCCTCAAGTGACTCGATCAGAGGGTAAAGGTCGGTGAAAATCGGAGGCACACCAATAAACCCAAGCCTGACTTTCTCCTGCATCCGGCTTCTGGTGGAAAGCTCGGCCAGAAATTGATCAACCTTGGCCTCAAATTTTTCTGGATCTGCCTGCATATCACTACAGCTCACCTGGTAGTAATGGTTTTCAAACCCACTCACTACACCACCATCAGCCCAGCTCAGCCGATCAATCTGGTGCACCTTGCGGCGAATAGTATCGAGCCTTTCTTTCATGGCCATCGCTTCTTCCCACGAGCAGCCAAGAGCTTGCCTGAGACGCTCCATTTGAAGCCTCAAAAGCTCCCTGTCCCGGTCGTAGGGATAGGCAAAGGGGACGATCCTTATACCCTCAAGGCTGAGCATTTCGATTAAGGCCTGGGTGTTGCTACAATCTCCTTGAGTTACAGCTACAATCTGAGAAATTTTCTCCCGCCGGGCAGCCGAGTAAATCCCCTTAATCCAGGCGCAAAGAGTGCGGGGAAACCCCTGTATCTCAGCCTCATGGACAAGGTGCAGCGAATTATTATGACTTATGAAAAGATTGTTCAGATCAAGCGGGACAAAGCCTGCGGCCAGAATAATTTCTAGCGGCACCGTGGTGGTGATACCGATTTTCGGCCTGTTACTGCCCCCCTCTGCCGCCATAGCCAGCACTTTGGTTGCCTTATCTTCTGTGGTTGCCTTATCTTCTGATATATTTGACATATTTTTTATTTGGCATATTTTTCGTCTACTGTCTCCTCATCATGTGGGAACTATGCAGGCAGATGAATTTCTCGCCCACATAGGAACTGCCATCTCCTCATCATGCGGGAAAACTATAATTCGATCGCCTCCCTCGGCCAGCACTAGCTTATAATACCACATTTTGTTGATTTTCGACAATCGCCGGATTAGAAATGTCTGGATTACATAAATAAAAGCGCGGGGATAATGAAGGGTTAGTATAAAATTATTTATGAGTATAAAATTATTATATTTCAATAAACCTGGGGACTAATCTAAATGGTTCTATCGCTAAGTGGTTTTTTCGCTAAGTAAATATACTTTAACTATAACCTCTCGAGGCCAAAACCTTAAGATTGGCCTTTAATTAGTAATTCTGTACTTGGCGAAAAGACCGCTAAGTGCACAAGAGCAGATCCAATTACCCATTTCAAATTGTAGGGTAATTACCCAGTAAATTGTAAGGGCGGACACACAAGGAGTCTGCCCAAATTGCGCAATTTTGTTAGCGAGAGAATCACTAAATAGCCAGCCCGAGAGAAACACTAAATAGCCAGCCTATGATAGAGAAACAACAACTGCACGGAGAAATATACGATAGATAAGAAAAAAAATTCTACCAAAGCAAAGACTTACCTTCGATCCTACCCGGCCACAAAAGAGAGGATATCGACTAATCACCTGGTACAGCAGGCCGCAAATTCCTGATATGGCAGCAATAAAAATCCCGGCCACTCGCCAGGAGGTTTGAGAAAGGTTTATCAATCTGTTTTCTTTTTGAATAGCTACCACCTTACCCAGGATTTGATCAGAACCTACGGCCTGATCAAAGCTCCTATTTCCATCTCCCTTGGTGAGAAAAAATGATTCTCCATTTCTTTTCCTGACAAATACTACCCGGTGAGCTACGGCATTAGAACAATGCGGGTAGGTAATCACCACAATGTCGCCAATAAAGATCCGCTTAGGCTCAACTTGGGGAGATACCATGACCTTGGCCCCAGGATAAAGCATGGGAGACATACTATAGCCACAGATCGAAAAATAGAAATTTCGATCCGCTGGTATGAATCCAGCCTTGATAATCTGAATCGCTTCCTCTTGAAGCAGATGGGCCATCTACACCTACCCCTTGCGAAAACTTTACCTACCCCTTGCAAAAACTTTACTCCCTTACCCTGTTGCTTCTTTCGCTAAGTGCTTAACACAAGTGAGCAGAGGATCAATTACGCTATCAATTGTAGCTCGCAAGACCTTTGAGCCCGCCCCTCCAGCTTGCGCACTTTGTTAGCAAAAAGACCGCTGTTTTTGCAAGAGACAGAAAAACAGGGTAAGGGAGATTTTTTTCACCTCTTCATAAACGAGAGCTATTCTCTCTTGAGCTCTTCTCTAATCTCAATTTTATTACTATACTTTTGCACTTTTTCATCGAACCCTCTATTTTACAACCCTCGATTTTACCAGGTTTGGTATGAAAGATAACTTTCAAGAAATTTCGAGGCATAGAGAGATTTCTGCAAAAGTGTAGAATTTTTTAACTAAAAATTTAAAACATCACCTACATCCAATACCAGCAGCAGGGATATAGGTACCATAAGGGGAAATAGTAGTATCCTGGATATTGAATAGTCGACAGCCAAAGCAGATATTGAGGGCATCCCGAAAATTCAAACTCAAGGGGAAGTTCAGACTCAAGGGATAAGTATTCACTTTGCACCTTGCTCGGAGCGTCTAACTCGGTTGTAACATCTAAAAAGATAGGGCCATGGAAAGTACTAATACCAGTACTATCAACCTCTTCCAGTTGATAGTAATATCTAGTCGCAGGAGATACCATATTATCAAGGTAAGAATACTCAGCAGCTAACGACGATCCTCCTTCAGCCCCTATGGGAACAGGATTAATTTTGACATATTCTCCGCCATCTTCCTGAGCACGCCAGAGATTAAACCCTGCCGTATTGATTTCACTCAAGGTGGTCCAGGTGATAACTACAGCACTTCCCTGCAGCGCGGCTGAGAATTGATCCAAGGTGATCAAGGTAGGCTCTGGCTTATATTCATAGGCTCCCATGTCCCATTCGGCCTCACCATCCCCATCTCCCTCCTGGGGTCTTATGATACCATCCTTGTCATTGCCTGGCGCTCCCATATGGGTACCAGCATCAATACATGGAGAGCCAACCCGAAGATGAAAATCCCCTGAGCCAGGATCAACAAACAGGGGATCAGCATTAATATTACCCGTACCAAAATAGCCATCTTTGATATCACAGTAGGTGACCTCACTGTCTTGGGCTACACTGATCTCCACATTTAGATCACTATTATTTCCATAAATAATGCAGTTGGTTACCTTTATAGAATCATTTTTCTCATTATTGCAAAAAATTCCACCGGCGTAGATTTTGCCTGGTTGGGTTGAATTTCCCGAAAGCGTACAATTGATAACTTGCGGAGGTTGCGCCTTTACATTCTGAGAAGCATAGATTCCCCCGCCATTCCAGGAAGCTGTATTTCCAATAATAAGGCAATTAACTATCATTGGCCTGCAGGCTGAAAGGCTAGCAATTCCTCCGCCACACATAGCCTGATTTTCTGCAATAGTACATCGCTCGATCTTTGGTGAAGAATTATTGAAGCAATAGATTCCTCCTCCATACCCATCGGAAGCCCTATTTCCTGTGATCGTGCATTTTGTAATTGTTGGGGAACTGTTCTTGAAACAGTAAATTCCTCCACCGCCACTTGTAGCCTCGGTTACATTTTGCGTGATAATACAATTGGCGATCCTCGGCGAAGAATTATTGGTACACATGATTCCCCCGGCACCATTTTTACTGCGGCCGCCGGTCAAGGTAAACCCTTCAAGGGCAGGACCTGTTCCTCCACCATAAAAAGTAACTACTGAACTTACACCTCCTCCATTGATTATGGTCTTCTTAACTACCTGTGGATCATCCGGATTAGTACTTTTTACAGTAATGGCCTTAGCAGGATGGCCAAAATTGATATTTTCCTGATATGTTCCCTCAGCGACAATAATTTCATCTCCAGGACTAGCCGCCTCAATAGCTGCCTGAATAGTAGAATAATCATCAGGTACCTTGATTACTCCTGCAATTGCTCCAGATACATGAAATGAAATTATGGCTGCTACAGCTACCAATCCTAAAACCCGGTTGAAAATAAGTTTCAGAAAACCTTTCATTTCTTTCTTCCTCCTTTGGCCATCGGTTAAGTTTAGCATTTCCATGCTGTTTAAGACTATTCCATCGCCATTTTCCCCCCCATCAGATTTTTAACCTCCGGTTACGTTTACCTCCAGTTAAGTTTACTTCTAAACTCTTAAACTCTTACTTTTCTATCATGCCCTGGATCTCAAAATCATGAATTATACCTTGAATATCCCGCTCAATCGAGATTGCCCCCCTCTCTCTCTCCTCTACGGAAAGAGAATACAGGTCAGCAATAGCAGCCACCATATCGCCAATAGAATGCTGACCATCACAGAGTTGCCAAACCAAGAGAGCGGCTTTATTGAGAATATGCACCTGCCTTGTCTCTGGATTGTACAAAATGGCTTCTCCATCAAGATCTCGAGCCATAATCGCCCCCTTACGGCAGGGTGCCTTTCTCTCTACCTCATAACTTCCCTTGTCTTGTCTAATCATTTACCAGACCCTCTTTTCTATGATCTTTTCTTTCTATGCTTGATCATACTAGATTTATCATTAATCCTCGCGCTGTTTCCTGCTCCTCGACCCTGTTTTTCTGGTGCTGCCTTTCCCTCCTTCCCTTTGATTATTGTTATCATCCTTCACTATTTTTCTGCGCAGCCCATCTCTTCGTCCCTATCTTTCCTTTTAATTTTTACAGGTAATTTTTACAGGCCCCCGATCCTCATTCACCAGATCAAATATTAAATCAGCCATCTTCTCAAGCCTGCCCGGAATAATGCGATAGCAATCTACTCCCTTGATGATCTGGCCAAGCTCAAGCAACATTGAAGCCACACCACTATTAGCCTCCCTCAATACAGGGGATCTCCAACCACCCCGAAAGCTTCTGACAAGCTCTCTGATAGCCGTCGATTTTGAAATTCTCTCAAGACAAGGGTTTTGAGAGTAATCAACCGCCGCCTGCCCATCTCGAGCAATATTAACTAATGCTACCCGATATTTTTGGCAAAGCTCTTCTATTGCTGGCAAAAGAAAGTGTCCCCGCCTTCCAATAAGCCTAAAAGTGGGAAAAGGAGTTTCAGCATATAGGCTACATTTTTCTACTCCAGGGAGAGCTCGAATCTCATTTATCATTCTCTCTTCAAACTGGTCTACGCTGAAGTAGAAAAATTTTTTATCCTCTGTCGACAAATCCTCTAGCCTACTTCCTTCCTCATCCACAAAGCTTTCCTGTCTAGGAGAAGACCCTGCCGGCTGATAGGACAAACAGAGCAAAAATCTTAACCGGCAGGGTTTGGCTATTTTAGCCTCAGGGATATCCACAAGATTCAGCCATATCTTTCTTCCACCCAAAATTTCACCCCCCGAGTTAGTATCAACCTGGTGAAAAAAATCTTTAAATAATTCCACCGCACTCCGACGCAAGCTAAGAGCCCTATGGACGGAAGATATGCACCTGTCCTGACGATTAATGCAAGTCATGTCATCGGTTAAAAAGTGAAATCCCCGCCTGACCAGCTCTAAAGTTAAGGTACTTTTCCCTTGGCCTGAGACACCCAGGATCATGATTCCCTGATCCTGCCAAGATAGAGCAGCCGCATGGAAGATAAGATGTGATTGGATGCTGGCAACTATAGAATTGGTAATAATCGAATAAGCATAGCTTGGCAAAAGGTGAGTAACTGGACAGGGATAGATCCTCTCTTTTGTCCAGATGAAAGGCTTTTCCCAAATCTTTGGCTCGTCAATTACATAATATGATGCTCCATCCTGTGCTTCCAAGCCCTGAGGATCATCATTTTTTTCTTCAAAAGCTCGTAAATAAAAATCAGGATCGGGATACATCTTCTGAAAGTAGATCAATACCTCAGGCCGATTCGTGCCCACAGTAAAAATCGTATCGAGAAATCGGAAGGTATGCTTGAACCGAGCCGTAGTGGCTACTGATGTTGGATCAACGAAGTCAACCACTTATAGCCACCTCACTTTTCTCTCCTGATATGCCAGAAAAGGAGAAAGACTTTTTAGCTGCCAAGCTAAAAATCATTTGCGGATAAAGCTTTTTCCTCACTGCACACAGATCATCAACCGCCTGAAAGGTACCTCTCAAAAGATATACATTCCCAGGACACCCTCCCTGACAGAAATTTTTCCACACACACTCTTGACACTCAGGAATAGTGATTTTGCGAGCAAGAAAAATTTCCCACATTCTCTCCATGAGCGGTGACTCAAGGGCTTGGGGCAAAGACATCTCCTTGATATTGCCAATCCTAAATGGCGGCTCCATAAGCAGCGAACAGGGATATATATCTCCACGGTGATCAATAATCAGTATTTGCCCTATCTGACACCATAAAGCCTGATCAGGAGGATGCTGAAGCACAAATCCCTGAAAACCAGGACTGATACGCAATTTGGGAAATTCCTCAGCAGCCTGCTGACACATATAGCTGTAAAATTCAGCATACTCTTGACTGGATGGGGCCAGCTCATCCCAGGATGAGCTGGCCATACCCATATTCTGCAAGGGAATAAATCGTATCTTAAACACCCCTATCTCACTGGCTAACTTAAGCAGAGCCCGAACATCTTTAAGATTATTTCTGCTGACAGTAACACAAAAGCTGATCCTCTCCTGCATTCCTAACTTAACCAGAAGCTCAACCGCTCTCATGGCCCTGGAAAAAGCACCATCTCCCCGCATATAATCATGAATACTCTCCCTGGAGCCATCCAGACTAATCTGGATCATTAGCCCCAGATCAGCCAGAAATCGAGCCACTCTCTCAGTAATAAGAGTTGCATTCGTCGCCAAACTGGTTTTAACCCTCCTAGCCGCATAGGCGAGAATCTCAAGACAATCCTCCCGAAGAAGTGGCTCCCCTCCTGTTATACTTAGTGATCCAGCCCCTGCCTCTTCAACCCGGTCAATGATTCTAAATATCTCCTCGGTAGTAAAATTGCTATCTCTCCTTAAGCCATCAGTTATAGCGCAATGCCGACAGTGCAGATTACAATTTTCAGTAATGTATACATCTACCTTTTTCAAAGTAAACTTTCTAACGCAGGACTCTTCTACTGACTGGGCTGGATTTGCAGCCAGGAAGCCATACTTTAGAAGTTGATCAATAAAAGCCTGGATATCTGAAACCACTCTTTGAAAAGACAGGCCATATCCCTGACTCACAATCTGAGCAATTTGCCCTACACTATGATGGCTATCACAGAGAGAATGAGTTTTATATCCAACCTCATTGATTACCATCCAGGCGGGTTTGTCCTTATGCAATAAAAGATATCGCCCTCCATTGTCATCACTAATACTGATTGCTCTACTTACTGGCTTAAGATCAAGCACTTACCATTATCCTTATGTAACCACTCGATAGTAACCACCCAAGGTTGTTTTCTTGAGGTGATTTTCTCGCTAACTGGTTCTTCTCGCCAACTGCGAGAGCAAGATCCAATTACCCAATCAATTGTATATAGGCTAATTGCTAATGTATGTAGGCTAATTGCCTAATCAATTGTAAGGGCGGACACAAGAGATCCGCCCAACTTGCGCATTCTGTTAGCGAGAGAACCGCTACATACCTATCATCTAAAAAGCTCTTGGTTTTACGATACCTTTTGAGCTATTACCAAAAATATCAATAACTATTATCAATCACTCTCCACCTGAGCCATCCTCATTACCACAAAAACTCAGAATCCATTGATATCAAAGCCTTTGGATTCTTTGGACAGAATAACAAAAAGTGAAAAATATAGCTAACTCAAGGTATGTAGTTAATAGTTAAATTATCATCCCACAGTCTACCCAGAACAGGACATCACAGCCCCCTGAAAACCACTGCAGGCCTGAATCGCCATGCCCTCCATCTCTTCAATCAGCTCCTCCTCAGAGTAGCTAATCATACGCGGTGGTTCATACCCAGATAAAGGTTGATTTTGAATATCACTCTGTTTTCTTTGTTCTTCGGCTTTCATAAATTTGTCCTCCTTTCGCCTTATTCAACTTATTCTTAAAAACGCTACGTGGTAAATCTTGGACCATATTTTATGACTATGTTTTAAATAAGCAATTAATATACCAACTTTAAAAATTTTTTATTTTATTTACGATATTTTAAACTACAGAGATTGTTAATGTTTTTTATTTTTAGATAATTAATACTACTTTATTGCTGATATCTACTTTTAAGCTTTATATAGCTTACTTATATTTATATTTAAATTTTAAATTTAAAATTTAAATATTTTATAACCAAATAACTACTAAATATGAAATATATTGCATAGGCAATGAAATTATTTTCATACACAACTCCTCAGGCTCATCTTCTGCTTTAGTATTCCCACAAGACATTAGCCTTATATCTACATTGTCCTTATATCTAATCTCTCTAAGCATCTAATCTCTCTCTAATCATTCAGTCCCAGCCAATATCTAATCATTTCGTCCCGCCCGCGAAAGCGGAAATCTTCGTGCTATCCTCATTGATCCTTGCTTCTGCTAAAAAGGACGCTTCGTTGTAGTATTATAAATACTCCTTTTAAAAAGTTAACCTTACTGGCTTCTTTACCGGCCTTCTTTGCTCCATGGGCCAGGACTCCAATTACGCCGAGCCTTGGCTATCCCAATACCATACCCACAGCCAGGCTCAATCTGATACCTCTCTCCGGCAGTCAGGCTAAAAAAAGAATAACTTTCCTGCCACTTCCCGCTTCTTTTCCCATAAGTTGCCACACTAAAGACAGAATCTGCCCCAAGTTCACGATGAAGATCATAAGAGGTATAATCCTCCAAAGGAGCAGGAAAACCTAATAGGTTGTAGCCTGCATCCAGGATATAGGAGGAATAAAAGGGAATGATGCAGGAGGAGACAAAGGATAGCGTCCGCTCAATGTCCCCATCAGCATAGAGAACATAGCCCTGGCCGGGAACGATATCAAAATCTATCCCCTTGAGAGCCCCACCCGACCACACTCCCGTCTGCCACTTTTTATCAATCGAATCGTACTCCGAAATTTTCCTGACCCCAATTCCTTGACTCCTCAGCTTGACCAGCAAATCCTCTGCTCCTAGGGGAGGAAGTACACGGCCAGGCAAACTAAAAAAATTAATTCCCGGCTTAATTATGATTCGAGCCTCTGCCGAGGCTTCATACTCTCCTTTCAGTCTTGTGGCCGGATCACCAAAGAGAAGGTAATTTTGAGCCATATCACCTGAAATTTGATGCCGTACATAGGTATTTATCCGAGCCAAAGTCGTACATACCCCAAGGATGTTATTCCCCTGCCTAAGTATCTGATTGAGCAATTCTCTAGTTAAATTTTTTTGCTCGGTCGGATAACTAACACTAACCGGAGCCCAGCAGGCCAAAGCCCCCTTGTTTTCAGCCCGCAGCAGCTCTTCAGCCAGACAGCAATCCTGTTTGGGATGCGGGAAAAAGCCATTTAAACAGGTCAGCAAAATGATAAAACTTGGCCGACCGATATTTTCAAGCCTCTGCACATCGCTCAACTGAAAGAGCGTCGATTCCCATTTATCAACATTGCCATGACCACAGTAGACAGTAATCAGATGCCCATCGGAGAGCTGCCTTCTTATCTGCTCAGCCGCTAAGTCAACGTTCGGATAGCTGGCTGCATAGACCTTTTGGACCTCAAAATTTACCGGCCCAAAATCACGCGCCAGCTCATCAGTAATGGTTTGAAATTGTGGATCATCCTTGCCAGCCACCAAAAGAGCTCGCCGGTGCCAGGGCTGATTATTCTGCTGCTCATAGGAAATAATTTTTTCAACCATTGACCGAACCTCAGATGGATTCCTAGCCGGCATACGGCCAAGAAACATATCCGGCAAGATATCCTCTCCACTAACGCAGACAAACCAATTGTCATTAGGGGTTTCGCCAATATCAGCGGTAAAATATAGATGAGTGGGAAGATAATTTGCTCTGCCAATCTTATAATTATCAAGATAATCCATATTTGCATCACCAACCAGTAAAACAAATAGAGGTGCCGGAGGAGCCCAGTTCTGAAAACAATACCTCAAAAAATCCTGAATAGCCTGGGGATCAGCAATCCCATAGGAAAACTCATCATAAATGTCATAAATATCTACTACCCTTACCCGCCACCCCTGAGCCTTTCGATAATCAGCCAGGGGCAAGATACTATCCCAAAAGTTTGGATGAGTTATTATCAAATAGTCCGCAGCATTATCAGTCGATCGCAAATCAACCTCTCTGTCCGACCTAACGAGGGCACCTGACTCAATAGACAGTGGCGACTGCTCAGCCGAAATCCCCAAGACAGCATACCGCTTGCGGCCACTAACCGCGGCCGAAAACCTCACTCCATAGACCGAAGCTGCCTCAGCCTCAATCGAAATATTCCCTATTTTCATAATCCGCTCAGGATCAGTAATGTCAAAGACAGATATTTCCCTATCCGAAAATCCCCGAACATGAAACTCATACCTTCCCTCCCCTTGAATCGGAAACAGCAACTTATGATTTTGAGCTACAAACATCCTTGGATAATCCAATTCAATCCAATTCACCAGCACCGTATCAATTGAGGCTCCAGTATCACCCACAGCTTTGATAGCCAGAGTATTATTTCCCTCCTGCAAAAGGGTGCTTGAAACCTGGATCTGACCAAGATACTCGCTCTGCCCATCCCAGGAAAAATCGCCTATTACCGACCCGTTCAGGGTAATAATCAGATGGTGATCCGGTTTTGTAGTTGCAATATCCGTCTTCCCCTGGAAAAGAATTCTGACCGTAGCTGTTTTTTTGCCAGAAGAAAGGCTGTAAATAGAAAAGGAAAAATCTGCCGCTGAAGGCGCTGTCATCTGCCTCCAAAACCAGCGATCTTTATCCATGCCGCCAGGCAGCGTCTGCCAGTAAATGTTATTTTCTTCCAAGTGAAGATGGTCTATAAAATAATTCACCCCTTCACCTGAATAAGCCCCTCCCTTCTCCTGTTCCCCGATTCTCATCCCCTCTCCTGTCTCCTTTTGCTCCAGCCAATAAATGTTTTTTTTGGTAAATCGGGAATTGATAGCCGTACCCCAAAAAATTATCCTATCCCCTGCGCTCAAATAACCATCCTCAGCACCAACGATGCTTATTGGTATCTCTCGCCCCTGATGATACATAGCAAGCTTGCGAGGAACTATCAAGTTAAGATCCCAGCCCGCGGCCTTAAGATCTGCCCCCAATATCCGATAGAGCCCCTCCTGCTCAATAGCAATTTTTAAGGGATGAAGCCCAACGGAGCCAGAAAGCCTCATCCTGCGCCTTGCTCTTGATTCCAAAGAGATCGATTCCAAAGAGGGAGATGGTGAAAGAGTGAATAGCTCTGGATGTTCCTTGACCAGCGAATAATTGATCAGAACATTTTCCAAAAGCCTCTCAACTTCATGAATATTCTGATTTTCACTCATCTTCCCAGTCGAAAAAGTTGCTGGCAGACCCTTTGATGAACCAAAGGATAAGCCTGCTTCCCCCCTGCGGCCATTCTCCCCCACACCACTAAGCTTCAGCCTAAGGGAAGCCTCCCTAAAAATAACCTTAATCTTCACCCGACGCCAAAGCCGCACCTTTCGTAAGGCCGGATTATATTGCGCCGGAAAGATGGTTAGCCGAGCTACCTTCTGATGCCGAAGATATTCAGCAGGATCTATCCTGAAAGGGTGCTCTGGAATCCATTGATCTTGAGAATAACAAGCCCGATCAAGGGTAAATTCTTCGGCTATAGAAATATTTTCATTCTCAGCCACCACAATCCTCCTTGGAGCAGGATAGATAAGCAGAGAAGGGTCTAAAACCTCAACCTCCTGTTCCAAAACCACAAGCTCGGCCTCAGCCAGTAGGGGAATAGCTATCAAAAAGCCTAGAAGCGGCAGCCGCGGCTTTCCCTCATCCTGAGTCAGACCTGCCTCAGCCATACTCAAGACCTGATATACAATCCCGCCTTCCTCTCTATTTTCAATTCGAAGCTGCGGAGAGGAAAATTCTACAACTATCCCCCCTGCCCCTGACTCAAGGACCTTGAGCCCACTTGTAGCCTGCTGAGAATCCTGTAATTTAGGGAAAGCCTCCTCTTGAGCCCATAGAAGTCCATCCGCCGCACAGACCTTAAAATCTCTGCTATATACCGCATAAGTATGAAAAAATAAAAAAAGACCACAAATCATTATGTAACATATTATTTCTTTTACATATCTCATGTCGATTTTACACCGATGCATATTTCACTTAAGCTGTATCCGCCATTACTTAAAAAAATAACTGCTCTAATACAGCAGACAGCCAAACATGAGAAGCCTGAAAAAAAGTGCTTGTATTCTCATGACGTTATGAGAGCCTCTTTCTCTCCATTATCTTGCTTCCATTATTCTATGAGCCATGGCATCTAATAAAACGACACCAAAACTTAACCAAAAATTTATTTTTTGAATAATTATAATAACTTTTGGGGGGCACCAAATTCTGGTGCCCCCACAGGTCTTCTCTCAAAGCAGCTTTAAAACATGCTGATCTTAACAAGCAGATAAAACTCTTTATGGCCAGAAGGTAGAACCAACACCAGCCAGCGGAACTAGAACTGTCGGCTCATCAGGATCATTGGAGAAGATGGCCATATCATATAAGAACGTGCCTTCAGCCTCTGGGCTAAAACGAAGGGTGATGATAATCGACGCCCCTGGAGCCAGATTGTAAGGAGGCAGAGCTCCCTCGATAGAGAATGGAGCCTCAAGATCAATATAGTCTATTCTCAGATTGGCATTTCCCTTATTCTGGATAGTCAACTCCTGCTCGTAATAATCACCAACTGCAACTTCTCCAAAGTTAATCAAACCTCCCGCTAGATCAATATCAGATACCAGCATACTCCAGCCGTAAACGGAAATATTGGTTATTCCACCATCACTTCTCACCGTCAGGGTGGCATAGTCTGATCCATCATTCACAGGCGTATATCGAACCATAATCTTGGCATATTCGCCAGCAGGAATAGTTAAACCACCATAGGGCAGCTTGGTAACCAGCTTATATTCACTACTGCCACTTATAGTAACCGAGCTGACCTTCAAGGGAATATTTCCCTTATTATACAGATACACAGGCTGATCCTTGCTCTTTCCTTTCAACACACAGTAAAAATCAAGATAATCAGGCTCAACACTGAGTTGAGGATAGGAAAATTCCGAGGCCATCAGCTCAAGCGAATAGTTGTTCTTGAGTGCAGGGGTGTTATAACTAAACTGGCTGGCATTTTTGCTATCCCAGCACTGGGCACCTACAGTGGCTGATCGTCCAAAATCATAGCCCGGAGGATCATAAGCACCAAAGACTACATCCTTGTACCGATATTCAATTTCAGGCCTATCCTCGTGGAAGACCATCTGGAAGGTGATTCCATCAGTGCCAGGGAAAGGATTATAATACCAATCAAGCAGATTATAGTGATGCAGATCATTCCACTGAATAATAAACTCTCGCTTCGGGAAAATACCCTGGACATCAACATAAACATCCTCTCTTGTGCCTAGCCAAGGCCGTGGGCAAAGGTCATCCCAGAATGGAACCATCACATTCCCATAATACATATTCGGAAGCGGCCAGTTATCCCAATCTATCCAGGTATCAACACTCACCCCTCCATTATCAAAAACAAAGACATAAGGGAAGAACCATCCATAAATAGTCAGGTCAAAGGGAGGTGAAATCATCCTAAAATCCTCATCATCTATATACAGCCTCATGGCTGTCGGTGAGGTGGTGATGTCATTGAAACTATGAGGAATCTCGCCAATCGTATACCGCGGTGGCAGGAGCCAAATACTAACATTGATCGTCTTACTTAAACTGCCGCTCTTGAAGACCAGGGCAAAATCACCTACCCTAGGAGGTATCCATCGGGCCGAGAAGACACCATCTTGAGCTACCTTATCGGGGAAGATACCATCATCCAATAAGTTAATAACGGTATTATTGATGGTGCAGGTTACCGGACCTACCGGATTAGCGCCCAGAATATCATGCACTTCAAGATCAATCGGGCTGTAGAGTGCCCCAATCATCCCATCAGCCGGACTCAAAATAGCAAAAAGCCGTGCATCAGGCGGGGAAGTCAATGCTCTCTCAGCATCAATTCTCCGGCCAGTAACCGAAATACCATCCAAGGCGGGAATAGGATCGCCTGTTGACAGGATGAGATTCCTGATCGCTTTCCAGCTTCTGCTCTGATCCTGAGCCTTGAGAAGAGCCGCCAGCCCAGTAACATGAGGCGCAGCCATTGAGGTCCCTGACCAGGTATCATAAGGCCAGGCATCGGTTGACCAACAATAGGGAAGCAGCGGCGAGCAGGTGCTCAGGATATCCACGCCTGGGGCCCCGACATCGACTGTCCTCTTCCCATAGTTGCTAAACCAGGCAAGCTCATCATTGCAATCTGTAGCCGCCACCGAAATGATATTCATAAGATCATAGCTTGCCGGATATCTATACAGCGAGTCATTATCTTCACCATCATTGCCTGCCGAGGCCACAAACAAAATGCCCTCGTTCTGGAGCGCTTTGATGGCATCATACAAGGCTCTTGAATAGCCACCACCACCCCAGGAATTATTGGCGGCAATAATATTGACCCCAGCTCGCTTTTGGGCACAAATATACTGGAGACAGAAAATGGCATCATCCAACCAGCCCCAGCCATCCTTGTTCATAAACTTGGTGGCCATGATCGATACCTTCCAGTTGACCCCACTGATCCCTCGGGCATTATTGCCGCAGGCTCCAATAATTCCAGCCACATGGGTGCCATGTCCCATATCATCCATCGGATCACCAGCACAAGGGGCCCCCCCAATGTAGTAATCAACCATATTAATTCCATGAATATCATCAACATAGCCGTTGTTATCATCGTCAAGACCATTGCCTGGTATCTCACCCTGATTCACCCACATATTCCCAGCCAAATCGCGATGCTTGTAATCAACACCCGTATCAACCACAGCCACAACCACCGAGCGAGAGCCTGTCTCGTGATCCCACGCCCCCGGCCCATTAATGTCTGAACCTGGCGTCCCGCCAGTCTGGCCGAAATTGTAAAGAGCCCACTGATCGAAAAAAGAGGGATCATTAGGCACGGCCAAGGCATAGAGCTTGTAATTGGGCTCCGCATACTCCACATCAGGGTTTGTGGCTAAGGTGCTTAAAGATTGGGTCATTCTGGCATCATCAACCTTGAGAACAAATAAGTCAGGAATAATAACCGAGCGCTGATCGCTGATTGATCTTGCACTATACAGTATCTGGGCTCCTATGCTTTTGGTGATCGTATTGATGCGAGTTTGGTTTGCACTCGGCTTAAACCTAACCAGAATCTCGCCTTCTTTATATTCATGTCCCTGAAAGAACGGCTTCTTTGAATAGGCTAAGCTCGTCATCAGGGAAATCGTTAAGGTAGCTACCAATACGCCTAACAAACCTTGAGCCATGAGTTTTCTCATCTATAAGACCTCCCTATTCTTGAAAAAAATAAAAATTATTTATTATAAAATTATCCTTCACCTACCATGCTCAGTGGCCTTAACTCCCCTTAAAGATTCTTAAAACCATCTCTATCACCAGTAAAAAGAGATAAATTCCGCCTTCTAATCTTGCTCCCAGTTCATGCCCAGCCAAAAGAAAGACTCCTCTTCCAGGGGCCTTCAACTTCTCCACCGCATCTTCTACACTGCATCAAGTTTTATTTTATGGGCCTCTGTTCAAGCATATATTCATACACTCTTCCTCCTTGATACTTAAATTCTTTATCCTCAAATCCAATGAGGTCAAAGCTTATGGATAATATTTTCTCTTCGCTCAAGCGACGACTATTAAAAATATCCAAACAAGCCTTTCCCAAAGTGCCGAAACGGATTATAAAAACGGATTATAAAAATAATACAAGACGCAAGATACCCTTCCCCAGGGCCAGAATCAAACTGTTTGTAGCCTCTTAATAACTAGATCATTACAGAAGGAAAGTTAAAGCTAACCTTCCTAATTAAAAAGAAGCAAATAATATACCAATTTTTATTATTTATCATAGTATATTAAGTTTTTAATTCCTGTAAAAACTGATAATATTATGTATTATCTATAATTAAATTGATTTTTATATTTTATAGATTGCTATAGATCCATTTTAATAGTTTATATTCTATTATTGATTATGTTACTAAAAATATAATATTTATGAATCTGATATCTTTATGGTATGAAATTTTATTCATACAATTAGGAAATAGATTTCACAAAACGGAAAGGCGGAAAGTAAAAAAGTTAATAAGTAGGAATTTAGAGGATAACCCGTGGATTCTCTCTTTTGCGGGATGGAGGAAATGACTGGTATAAGGAACAATATCTCGCTGTAATATTAGAGGGATGAAGTGCGATCTAGGCGTGAGAGGCGATAATCATGGCCTTTATTGGCCCCTCAGTATGTTCGGATAATTCAGCATGTTCGGGTAATCAAGAGGTATGCACTATCTTTCACTCTTCATCCGGATCGAATTTCCCCTTAAGCGGCATGGGGATATTTAGTTGTTTCATTCGAAACTTCAGGGTGCTTAGCGGAATGCCGAGAACTTCAGCCCCCTTTTTCCTGTTCCATTTCACCTTATCCATGATCTTCAAAATAAAATTCCGCTCAAAGGCCATACAGGCATTCTTCAGGAGATTTTCGCCCTTATCCTGACTAACGGTATCGAAAGATGAAAGGTAATATTCTAGGGGAATATCTTCAATGGAGATAACTTCTCGTCTGCTGACCGCAACCAGCCTCTCGATAAGATTTTCCAATTCCCTGATATTTCCCGGCCACGGATAGCGCGTCAGCACCTCAAGGGCTGAGGAAGCCAGCCCCTCTATTTTCTTCCCAAACTTGTGGCTGTATTTCCTTATGAAAAAATCCACCAGCGCGGGAATATCCTCAGTCCGCTCCCGCAGCGGCGGAAGATGAATGGGGATGACATTCAGCCGAAAGTAGAGGTCTTCGCGAAAGGTACCCCCTCTGACTGCCTCCTTCAAATCCCGATTGGTAGCAGCAATAAATCGTATATCAACGCAGATGATCTTACTGCCGCCAATCCGCTCAATCTCTCCCGACTGCAAGGCCCGCAGGAGCTTAGCCTGCAGATCGTAGCGCAGCTCTGCGATCTCATCCAAAAATAAGATACCCTTATGAGCTAGTTCAAATTTACCGATATGCTGCTGGGTCGCACCAGTGAAGGCCCCTTTTTCGTGCCCAAAGAGGGTGCTTTCTACTAAATCCGGCGGGATGGAAGGAAGATTGACCGTAACAAAAGGGATCGATGGATCACCCATCTGTTGATAGATCATCCTAGCAATAAGCTCTTTTCCCGTACCGCTCTCGCCCGTAATCAGAACGGTAGCTGGAATCTTGGCTATAGTTTGAACCAGGGAGTAGATCTCCTTCATCTTCTCGCTCGTGCCAAGGACAAAATCAGTCTGCACGAGTTGTTTCATTTCTGAGCGCAAGTAAAGCAGCTTTCTTTTATCCCGCTGTTTTTCTAGGGCCCTGGCTACTAGGTTCAAAACCAAATCATAATCAAACTCTTTAGTAATGTAATCGTAGGCCCCCAATTTTATGGCCTTAACCGCCGTATCAACCTCCTTGACCACCGTAATTATGATCACTTCAATATCTTCATGCTGATCTTTAATGATCCTGAGAACCTCAAGGCCATCAATCCCAGGCAGCATGATATCGAGGAGAACCAAGTTTACCTCGGTGTTTTTCACTATCTCCAGAGCAGTTTCTCCATCTTCGGCCTTAATCACCCGATAAGTACGCCCCAGGATAGCCTCCAGCGTATCCCGCGTGATTTCATTATCTTCAACGATGAGAATGGTTGGGCGGTCTTTATCCCTTTTGGATTCCATACTATATTCCATGCTATGCTCTCTAAAAGACTATCCTCATCTAAGTGGCTCTATCGCCAAGTGGTTTTCTCGCTAAGTGGTCTTTTCGCTAATAAAATGTGCAAGCTGCGGCAGCACAAGGTCCGCACCTACAATTGATAGCCCCATTGATCCGCTGCGCACTTGGGTTACGCACTTAGCGAAAGAACCACTAAGCAGCGCCAATTACTCACTCAATTGTAGGGGCCTACCTTCTGTTGTCCGCCCAGATTGCGCACTTTTGGGTAGCGAAAGAGCCTCTTAAGCAAACGACCTGGCCAAGGGAGATGCGCCTCTGACGCCTCTGATATTATGCCTTCGATATTATGCCTTCTAGCTTATTGCCGAGCTAAAAGAGGTAAATAGATCTCAAACCGACTCCCTTGACCAATTCTGCTCTCGAATTCGATCAGCCCGTGATGTTTATCCACTATCTCCTTGACTACGGATAAACCAAGGCCTGTTCCTTCCCCTTCCTTCTTTGTGGTAAAGAACGGCTCGAATATCCTTGGCTTATCCGCTTCAGCTATACCACAGCCATTATCACTTACATAGCCGATGGCATACTTGCCATCAGGGCTTATTTTCGTGCCTACGGCCAATAACCTCTTTCCAGGGCTCGCCTTGAGAGCGTGAGCAGCATTGATCAGGAGATTTAGAAAAACCTGCTCAATCTGATCACGGTCAGCGAAGATAACTGGTGAGTCTGACAGGTACTTTCTTTCAATCTTACAGTTTGTTAACTGTCTCAATCCGTTTTGAACAACCGCCAGGGCCGTCTCAATCACTTCATTGAGAAAGACTTCTGAGGGCTCATGGTGTCTGGGACGACTCAGGGAGGTGAGGTTTTGAACCAGCTTCTTGATCCTCAGCCCCTCTTTGATTATCAAATCAAGGCTCTCCTGCTCGCCTACATTCTGGCTGGCCATCACCTGGGCCATGCCAATGATGCTAGTTAGGGGATTATTGATTTCATGGCTAACTACTCCAGCCATAACCCCCAGCATAGCCAACTTTTCCGACTGAATCAACTGCTCCTGAAGCCGTCGCTCTCGGCTCACATCCCGCTGATATTTGACCAGCAGCTCCAGCTGGCCATCTTCAAAGATAGGAAATATGAACAGCTGATAGGTCAGATCCTGGCCATCGCGGCTAATTTTCCTCTCAACCGAATAAGGGGAATCCCCTGCCCCCAGTGCGTATCGTACAGGACAGTCTGGACAAGGAGCCAAGCTTTTATGAAAGACCGTATAGCATGGCTTGCCGATCACTTTTCCAAACTCACTCTCCCCGCAAACGGCCAGGCTCTTGCGGTTCATCATCACTACATTATAGTCGCGGTCAAGCACTACGATTCCATCATTAATGGTATCCAAGGTTTTCTGAAGGATAGCTTTAGATCTTAGAATAATTTTGCTTAGATTTCCAATTTCTTCAGGATCATCTCTGATCACCAAATAGGCTGCTGGCTGGCCGCGATATGATACCGAAGTAGTCAAAAGTTCAGACCTGAGTCTAATATTACCACTCTTCGGCAGGAGAGAAAAGCTGCACCTGACCTTATCATTTCCTCCCCTTGAGGCCGCAAGATGCGTCATAACCCGTGCCCGATCCTCAGGAGCAAGGAACTCTTCCAATTTCCTGCCAACAAGCGGCTCATCCACCCGATAGCCCATAAGCTGATAAGCCATAGTATTCAGATAAGCTATCTTACCTTCCTGGACAATCAGGCAACCATGAGGGAAAGCATTCAGCAAAGACTCATATTCCTGAACCTGCCTCTTCAGGAGCTGATTTTCAACCTTCAACGAGATGTGCTTAAGCTCCTGAACATACTTATTCTTATTATTAATTTTTTTAGTACTAATTTTAGTATTGATTCGCCCCCGACTGCTGCTGATGTACTCCTGGATCACCATCCTTTTGTTCTCCTTAACCTAATCAGGCTGAGATAAGGTTACAGTCAGTTGAAAAATCAAGGCGTAAGGCCCATTTCTGTAATTAGATGATTTTACTTGAGTCTCAGTCAAACTGAACCAGTGCCACCTAATCACGAGTAAACCCTAATCCTCATCACAACCCCGCTCTCTCACGGAGTATGTGGTAGAGTATTTACGCCTTGTGCAGTATACCCCGCGTTTATCTTGCCCAAGACTCTGGATTGATAAGCAATCGGCAACACAAGGTAGGCATTTTTTTCCAACCTGCTAAAGTCGTCATCATCGAGAATAATTTTATCGCTGGGATCAAAAGAAACTTCTAAAGAATAGCTGATCTGTCCGGTCAATTTTTTTATTTGAAAAAACTTAATCTCATATTGGATATCATTAAGCCAGATAAATCCACTTTTGATAGGTATTTTCTGCATCATACCCTTTCCCAAATAATATTGTTAGTTGATTATTATCAAATTATTCAGTATACTAAATCTGATATACTATAATGATATACTATAATGCGAAATACATGGCTGGATGAAAATAACCAACTGGCTATTCCTCGCTTCTCTCACTACATCCCCTGAAGAGAATGATTTATTTATTAGGCAAGGATGAGGCAAATTTTGCGCCAGGATAAATAACAAGATAAATAAAATAAGGTCCTAGGTTTTAACCTTTGTTTTGTCATGGGCTTTCAAGGTATCGGAAACCGACAAGCGGCAAAGATCACAATTTCAGGGGAAGGCCAAGGTAGCCAATTTTTTGACCACATGCCGGCTATCAATCAATTTTTCAGTAGGCTTAATTAATTGATTGATTAAATATTCTGTCTTGTCGGCTAAGATCTTGTCCCTGAGAGACAATATCTTAGCCGAAAATCATCCTTCTCTTCGATTATTACGTGATGAGGATGGAAAAGGTTCATGGAAAAGCTTCTCAAAAGCAGCCGAAGCGAATCATTTTTTCTCCTGTGAATGACCGATGTAGGGAGATAAAGATGTCAAAAAGGGAGAAAAGTAGCAGGTAATGAAAATAATTTGAGGAGATTTAAGGTGATGCAAGCCAGATTGGTAGCCGATCAAAAGATTGAAGACAAAAATTTTACTATAATTCTTGCTATTTTTACTATAATCTTTGCTATCCTCATAGCAGCGACAGAGCCGTTTCTCTCCGCTGCCTGGGGAGCAGGAAAGAAACCGATCCAACAAGGCCAAAATTTAAAACTTGTGAATAACTCCCCTGAGGAGACTAAAAAAAGGAGCCGAGAGATGAAACAAGAGAGCACAAAATATGAATTGCCTCCACTACCATACGACTATAATGAGCTAGAGCCGTATTATGATCAGGAAACCCTGCGTCTTCACCACGACAAGCATCATGCCGCCTATGTGAAAGAGCTAAACCTTACGGAGGAAAAACTGGCTGAGGCAAGAAACACAGGAGATTATGCCCTAATCAGGCACTTGGAGCGCACCCTTGCCTTCAACGGATCAGGGCATATCCTCCATAGTATCTTCTGGACCAATATGGCCCCTAACCCCGAAGGCCGCCTGCGCACTCCATCAGGCGCACTGGCTGATCAGATTACCCGTGACTTTGGCAGTTTCGAGGCCTTTAAAAAACAGTTTAGCGCGGCAGCTATAAGTGTTGAAGGCAGTGGCTGGACCATCCTCGGCTGGATGCCAGAATTTGGCAAGCTGCTTGTTTTGGAAGTTGAAAACCATCAGAATCAGACTCTGTGGGGGATAAAGCCGCTTCTGGTAGTGGATGTCTGGGAACATGCCTATTACCTCAGATACCAAAACCGCCGGGCGGAATGGATTGAAAACTGGTGGTATCTGGTCAATTGGGACGATGTGGCCAAGCGGTTTGAGCAAGCTCGGCGATAGGCTTATAAAACTTGTGTATGCCAGGAGAGTATCTCAAACTGCCGCGAGGTTTTAAAATAAATAAAACAAGCACTTCAACAAAGAGGAGAGATGATGCTCTTTCGTGACCGAACGGATGCCGGACGGCGGCTTGCTCAGTACCTTGGGCACTACCAGGATAAAAATCCCCTTATCCTGGCTATGCCACGGGGCGGCGTAGTGGTCGGTTTTGAAATCGCCACCAGCCTGAAAGCTTCGCTCGATGTAATCGTGGCTCGCAAAATCGGCGCCCCTGGTATGCCAGAGTATGGTATCGGAGCCGTTGCTCCAGGGGGAGTTCTTATTTTGGATGAGGACTCCATTAGGCTGCTTGAGATTCCGAAGGAAGAAATAGACCTAATCACCGAGCGGGAGAGAGAGGAGATGGAGCGGCGCATCAGGCGCTACCGCCAGGGGCGTCCCATGCCAAAGGTGCAGGGGCAGACCGTGATCCTAGTGGATGATGGCATCGCTACTGGAGTAACAGCCAGGGCAGCGATCAAAGCTATCCAAAAGCAGGAGCCAAAATGGCTCGCTCTGGCTGTCCCAGTATGTGCCCCGGATACGGCCAGACTACTCAAAGCCGAGGTTAATGATTTTATCTGCCTTGCAACCCCTGCTGATTTTCGGGCCATCAGCCTCTGGTATGATAACTTCCAACAGGTCTCGGATGAGGAAGTGGTGAATCTCCTCCATCGCTCCTGGCATGGCAGCAGCCAGGAGCCGAAAGCATGAGTTTTGAGGACGCTTGGTATGGTCATAAACCGCCGGCAATGACAGCGTTTGAAAATCAGGAGCGCATAACCAATGTGGCCACTGACCAAAGAGAGCGAATATCTTTTCGTCTACGGCACCTTGTTAAAAAGCCAAAACCATCCCATGCACTCTATTTTGGCTAACTATGCCAATTTTATTGGTAAAGGAGCTACAAGAGGCCGGCTTTACCGCCTGGAGGAATATCCGGCTGCCGTGCCTTCAACCTCAGCCTCAGATATTCTGTGGGGAGAAGTCTACCACCTTGGAGATCAGGCGCCTACAGTTCTCAGACTCCTCGATCAATATGAAGGCTGTGGACCTGATGATCCGCAGCCAACAGAATTCTGTCGCCAACAGACCACTATCTCCCTGGAAAACGGACAAACGATCACAGCTTGGATTTACTGGTATAATCGCCCCACCCATGGGCTAAACACTATCCATTCAAGGGACTATCAGGAACTATTATAGTGAGTTAGTGAGTGAATTTACTGTACTCTCTAAATTACTCTCTTTTTACTCGGCCACCCGGGCCAACGTCATAGAATTTTTCGATGTTGGCTCAGTCAGCCTGATGGTATCATTTCCCTGAAATTCAACCTGAAATTCTTTTCTCAACTTCTCTCCCCTGAAAAATTGAATCCGCCCTCCCTCAACCACCTTGTAGGTGCCAGGGATGCTTTGCTTTTCCTTTTTATCATTAGTAAATTCCATCATACAGGTATGGTCCTGATTTAAGATATAGGTAAGATCTTCAGGAGGATTCTCCTGAGTAGGATCAGCGTGATCAAGTTTCCATTTCCCTACCAGCTTCTGTTCCATTTCTGTATCTGCTGAGGAAGAGGCTGATTGTTTGGAATTCGTGCACGAGCAAAGAATAATAGTCAAGACAAAGCTCAAGGTGAGCAGGATAGCGACCTTTTTCATGACTAAACCTCCCATTGAGGGGAAAATCCTTTTGACTAAGGGGAAAACCCTTTTGAAAAAGGGTTTTCCCCTTAAAAACCTCTTTCCTAAAACTTTTAATAACCACTTCTAATAACCTTAATTTCCCTTACTGTGGCTTAGAATCCAGTCCCTAGCATTGACAAACAACCTCACCCAAGGCGTAACCAAATGCCAGCCCCTGTCAGCCAAAGGATAATATCCCCACTGCCAGGGGAAAATAGCCCGCTCAGGATGAGGCATCATGGCCAGATGCCGGCCATCGGCAGAGCAGACAGCCGCAGCCTCAAACTGAGAGCCGTTTGGATTGGCCGGATAGTAAGAGGCTGAGTAGGTAATCGGAATAATGTACTCTTCCCTGCTTCCGCCAAAGGAGAACCTTCCCTCGCCATGAGCCACCCAAATGCCAAGACATGTCCCCTCAAGCCCCTGAAGCAGGATGGCCGGAGAAGGAGCAATGTCTACGGTCAAGAATCGGGATTCAAATATCTTCGACTTATTGGGCAAAAGCTTTGGCTGTTTGCTCTCTTCATAGTCAGGATAAAGCAGATTTAATTGGGCCATCAATTGGCAACCATTGCAGATGCCAAGGGATAGGGTATCCTGACGCTGATAGAAATTCTGAAGCACAGTGCGAGCTGTCTGGTTATAGCGAAAAATACCAGCCCAGCCCCGGCCAGAGCCAAGAACATCAGAGTTAGAAAATCCCCCGCAGAAGACAATGAACTGAATATCAGACAGGGTCTGTCGCCCGCTGGTGATATCAGTGGTGGTTACATCCAGAACCTCAAATCCTGCCAAGTGCAGGGCATAAGCCATTTCCCGATCCCCATTGGTTCCCTTCTCCCTGATAATGGCGGCCCGTGGCGTAAACTGAGGGGAGGAATCCGCAGCAGGTGGCCGGATAAGCTCGGCTGGATCAAAGTCAGCCGGAAAGACAAAATTTTTTAGCGGAGTGCCAAAATGACTAAATCCCTCATCAGCTACATCAGGATCCATCTGAAGCCGATCCATCTCATAAGAGGTCTTTTGCCAAACCTTGCGCAGCTCTTCCATGCTGACCCGAAGACTCCCGCTCTGGGTTCTGATGGTCAGATCATCAAAATCAGGTCGGGCAATTGGGTAAAACTCCATCTCTTTGGGCAAATAGCTCAAAATTCTCTCCTGGGCGCCGAGCTGGTATTGAATAATCACCCCCGGCCCCTCGAAAAAGAAGAGATTTTCAGGGAAATTGATCTCAAGACCACAATTTCCAGCAAAGGCCATCTCACACAGAGCAGTGATTATCCCGCCGGCGGAAACATCATGCCCGGCCAGAATCAGCCCTTGGCCAAGAAGGAGCTGAATGGTGTTAAAGCAGGTCCTAAAGAGCCGAGGATGACGAATGTCTGGCACCTGCTCAGTGCGCCCCCCCAGTTGATTATACACCTGAGCCAGGCTGCTTGTGCCAAGACAGGCCAAAGGCTCTTCAGGCAATTTCTGGAAGGGAATATAGGCCAGCCCGGTTTTCTCCACAGGCTTTAGATCAGGAGTAACGATGTGAGCAAGGTCATCACACCATCCGGCTGCGGTAACAATAACCGTGCCTGGCGAGCGAACAACCATCCCTGAGGGGTATTGCTGAGACATGGACAGGGAGTCCTTCCCTGTTGGCACGGCTATCTTAAGCTCCAGACAAAGCTCACCCAAGGCCCGAGTTGCCCGGTAGAGATTGGCTTTTTCTCCTGGCTGATTGTAGGGCCACATCCAATTGGCACTCAAGACCACCGAATCAAGCCCCTTGGCCAGAGGAGCCCAGAGAATATTCAGCAGCGCCTCAGCCACAGACATCCGAGCTCCAGCCTCAGGACTGACCAGCCCAATGATTGGATTATCTCCCATCCCCAGCGCGACCCCATGATTTCCCGTATAATCAAGGGCTTTGACCGCCACATCAGCCAAAGGCAACTGACATGGGCCGACCGTCTGCTGCTGAGCCACAAGACCTCCTACCGAGCGATCCGCTTTATGAGTCAGCCACTCCTTACTTGCCACCTTGGTCAGCCTGAGCACTCGGCGAAGGTGCTCCTCCAGCGAGGCTTTGGGAATAGTAACCTGGGGGAAACTCACCTCAACGGTTTCAGCCTGAATTTCAGTTTTAGGGAGATGGCCGAACAAAAACTTCAACTCAAGGTTAACAGGATCAGCCGAGGTGTGGCTTCCATCTGCAGCCATTGCCTGCTTGCTTTCTCGCCGGAAAATCAGCCGTCCGTCCCCAGTGCAGGTTCCGACCACAAAACATGGACAGCGCTCCCGCTCAGCTATTTTGAGGATGCGCTCGACCGCTTTCTCCGGAACAATCAATCCCATGCGCTCCTGCGATTCATTGCCGATGATCTCAAGGTCAGACAGGGTAGGATCACCCAGGGGCAGCCGGTCCATGAAAATAATGCCGCCACAGCGCTCGAGAAGCTCAGCGAAACAATTGAAATGGCCTCCCGCACCATGATCATGCAAGGAGATGATGGGATTGCTATCAGCATCCTCAGCCAAGGCCCGGATCACCCGATAAACCCGCTGCTGCATCTCGGCGTTAGCTCGCTGGACAGCGTTCAATTCAAGTTTCTTTTCCATCTGGCCCGTATTGACCGAAGAAACCGATCCGCCAGCAATACCGATCCGGTAGTTATCTCCTCCCAACAGAATAATCTTATCCCCTTTCCTAGGCACCTTCTTGTGGGCATGCCGAAGATTAGCATGACCTACCCCGCCAGCCAGCATAATAACCTTGTCGAATCCCCAAAAGAGCTCGCCCATGCGGTGCTCAAAAGTAGCTACGGTTCCGGCAATCAGTGGCTGGCCAAACTTGTTGCCATAGTCTGAGGCGCCATTTGAGGCCTGAATTAGAATCGTGGCTGGATCCTGATATAGATAATCACGAGCCGGCAGCGCCTCTTCCCAGGGGAGGCCGCTTATGCGGGCATAGGAGGTAAGATATCCGGCTGTGCCAGCCCCGGGGATAGAGCCAATGCCTCCTCCCATGCGGTCGCGAATCTCGCCCCCTGTCCCTGTGGCCGCACCAGGGAAGGCACAGACCGTAGTCGGAAAGTTATGGGTTTCAGCCTTCAGACTTAAAGCCGTCTCGATCTGCCGTACCCTAAAGCGGCCCGCCTCATCGGGAGCAAACTGCTCAACGGCCGGCCCCTTGAAAAAGGCTACATTGTCCGAGTAGGCACTGACAATGTTAGCCGGATTCTGGAGCGAGGTCTGACGGATCCAGTCAAAGAGGGACAGTGGCTGCCTTTGGCCGTCCAGAATATATATCCCCTTGAAAATCTTGTGGCGGCAGTGCTCAGAATTGGCCTGAGCAAAACCAAACAGCTCAGCATCGGTCAGATGGCGGCCAATAGAGCGAGCATAAGAGCTCAGGTAGTCAATTTCCCGCTCGGAAAGGGCAAGACCTGCCTCCTGACTGTAGGCGGCAATATCTTCGATCTGACGAAGGGCCGCGGGCTGCCGTCTCGGGGCAAAGATCTGATCATCGATTTTCGAATAGAGCTCCTCAAGCATGGGATCAAAATCTGCTGCTTGCTGACCTTCTGAGGACGAAGGCTCAACCAGCCTGAATTCCTCAGCCCTAATAATGCTAGAGATTCCAGTGTTTTTCAAAATCTCCACTGCATTCGTTGACCAGGCAGTAACCATCTCCCGCCGGGGGCCGATAAATAACCCGCTTGGGGCAAAAGATGGCCGAGCCTGAAATAGCCAGCAAATCTTCTCCAAGGTTTGCTGGTCAATCCCGGCAGAAGCAAGGCCTTGGCGGACAGCAGGTTCCACCACAAGGGATCGACCCGCCTCCGATCCGCCAAAAGACGATTCGCCAAAAGAGCAGGTTGAGCCACAATCAGCTAAATTCCGCTCAGGTGGCCGAATCTCCAGTACATAATATGTATTCTTGTTCAGATTGGATTGCAAAGTCAGAATCATGAATTTATGCTTCTCCATTTCGTACCATACCGGTACCGCTGTTAACGCTATGGAGCGAGACAGTTATAAGCCATATCACAGTCGCTCTTATTTATTAGCTACCATTATAAGAGACATAACCCTAATAAGAGCTAAGCCCCTTCGAGGGTTTATAGTTGTTCTGATATACCTTGAGGGTTTATAGTGTCTGATATATAAGAGCGATCACAGTTATAAGCCATAATCATTCCGCAGAGCTTATTTATAAAGCTTATTATAGTGAGGCTATTATAATATCGTAGCAGGCTAAAGGCAAGGGGAGTAAAGCTTCTCCGAGCAAAGTTGGATCATTTCTACAACATTTTTATAATCGCTAGGAGTGAATAGGCTCTCTCAAGCTTTATCCACTTCCCCCGATGGGAAAACCCTTCGGGGGAAGCTTTTGGGGATAAAGCATGTTAAATCATGTTAAGTAAAGCTTAAGTAAAGCATGTTAACTTCTAAACCTTAACGGCCATCCCACCCCTGGATAGGGGGAATAGGCTATCAAGACTTAAATCACCGGAGTGGTTAGCGTTACCCGGAATTTCCCTGTTTCAGCTACCACGCCAGTACCCAAGGTCAGGGTGTAATCGCCGCTTATTTCAGTTGGAGAAATAAGAGTGGCCACTATATCAATGTTAACTAATTTGCCACCTGCAAGGCCATTTGAGCCGCTTAAGGTTATCTGCCCATTGAGGTTTTCTCCCGTTACACTCACCAAGGTTGGGAGAACGAGGTTGCCGATCAACTGAACATATCCTGAAAGTGCGGTCGTAACCACAGGATCTACCACCAGATTAAGGGTCATGGTCCCCGAGGCGGTACCGTTACTCCACAGCCCCTGCCACAATCCTGTCTGCTCAGCTAGCCCATACCGTAAGCCGCCAAGACCATATAGACCACCCAGTAACCCTAGTCCGTAGTATCCACCACCATACAGCCCACCATATAATCCTAGACCATAAAGCCCGCCATAGAGACCCAGGCCATAGAGCCCACCATATAAACCACCATACAGCCCGCCATATCCGTAAAGACCATATCCACCATAAAGACCATACCCGCCATACAGCCCACCGTACAGCCCGCCATACAATCCTAGACCGTAGAGGCCGCCATATAGCCCACCACCATATAGGCCATACAGGCCGCCGCCATATAATCCACCTCCATAACTGCTGGCTAAACCGCCTACGCTATAGCTGCTATAATAGGCCTGTGCTAAGGGCGCTTGAGAGAGTACGGTGAGCGCGCAGAAAAGAAAACCAAAAACAAGCATACACAGCAACTTCGATTTCAAATTCGATTTAGGGATAAGCCTCATCATGTCGATCTCCTTCCATCGTGATTTGAGCCTGTTCGTATAACTACTTATGAAACCACCCTTTACTTATGAAACCACCCTTCCTAATGAAAACACCCTATCCTAACCCTTTCTGGTTAAAGAGAAAGAATCCGATGGAGACACTTTTTCAATATTGATACCAGAAAAAAACAAATTTTCGGCTGATTTCGGCTGATAAATGAGCAGGAGGAGAAGATGATGAATTATCCATGAAATCTCAATAAGTAAAAGAAATTAAAATTGCCTGCTGGAAAGATACATAGTCCTTTTTAAGGCCGATAAACCCTGTCATAAAAAGATCTTAGTCATAAAAGGTATTAACGCGGGCCGGTATAAATTTTATTTCCAGGGCTGTTTCCTTATGAAATTAGGTGGAATTTCCAATTAATTTGACATAGTTTATTTTTATCTGCTATTATTTATTTATTACTTATATTCTATAAATCTATTAATAAAAGATTTTTATTTACAATTTTACCATTTAAAATTTTTGCCACTATCAGACCCTAAAATACAAATTATTAAAAAATGTAAAAAATGAGATGAGGATACGAAGACAATGAAAAGAATGCGAAAACGGACATCAGCTTCTTGGATAGCAACTGTTGCCTTGGCTTTAGCTTTTTCCCTCTCTTACCCCCATGTAAGCTACGCGGAGAGGTTTGCGGATATCATCCTCGGTGGCTCACTCAGTATGGATGAAACAATAACCATCTCGGCCGCTCCCCAGGCAAAAGCCACCGCAAGGGTAAGTTTTGGCCGCTCCTTTATCATTGGCTACCGACTCGGGGGCTGGAGCGAGAAGCACCGCTGGGCAGGGTTTGCTCTGGATGCCTCCCTGTTTCAACAAAGTATTGATGGTGGAGACATAGAGATTATACCGCTTTCTGCTCTTCTGATGCTCAGGCTGCCCCTTCTGAAGAGCGATGCCCATCCCGCAGGCGAGCTATGGCCATATATTGGCCTTGGGCCGAGTATCTTCTTTTCAACCATTAACTATAATGTCAGGGATTCAGCCATTCCTGCCCTGCTCCATCAACCTATCTCCGGCACCTATTCCGATCGGGCCGCAGATGTTGGTCTTGATCTGCGAGCAGGAATCGCCAAAATGCTTCCCCACTACCCTCCCCTTGCGGTCTTCGGAGAATACCGCTACAGCCAGTTTAAGCCAGATTTTGAAGAGGATGTTCTGGGAACAGAGGTCAAAATAGCCACCAAGCTCACTACCCATCATCTGCTGGTAGGCTTTACCTACCGATTCTGATCGGTCAAGGACAACACAGGCGGCCAGTAAACAGAGGAAACACAATCGCTCTTATATATCAGACACCATAAACCCTATATCAGAACAACCATAAACCCCTGAAAACCCTCGAAAGGGCTTAGCTCTTATTAGGGTTATGTCTCTCAATGGTAGCTAATATAAGAGTAAACACTAATATAAGAGTAAACACAATAAACAGAGGAATACACAAGGGGCAAATAGATCGAGGGAAATAGGGCCAAAAAGAGAAATAAACAAGAGGCCAATAAAAACATAATGGGCAAAAACAGGAGGAAATTGGTTATGAGGCACTTTTATCTCAAGAGATTAGCTATTTTGTTGTTTAGCAGTTTACTAATTTTTTGTTTCAGCGGCTGTGGCGGCAGCAAAGACTCAAACTTCATCATTACAGACACCGCGGGCGGATCAAGCGACACTGGGAGCGCTGGCAACAGTGGCAACAACAGTGCCGACAATACTCTCCCCACCCCTCCAACTACAGTCCAGCAAAAACCTTGCTCTATTGAGTTTGTCTCGGCAGAGCCTTCAACCATTGCCCTAAAAGACACTGGCGGCCCTTCCCGCTCGGAAGTTTCAGTCCTTACCTTCAAAGTAGTAGATGAGAACAGAAACCCTGTGGCCGATCAAACAGTAAATTTTGAGCTGTCCACCAAAGTAGGCGACCTGTCGCTGTCTCGGCAGAGCGCGGTTTCAGATTCAGAAGGGCTGGTTCAGGTAGCGGTCAACGCAGGCAATGTCCCTACCCATATCAGGGTCTGGGCAACCCTAGCCGATGACCCTTCCGTGGCCACGGTCTCAGATGAGCTTGGAATCAGCACCGGCCTTCCCGATCAAAACAGTATCGCCCTAAGCGCTGAAGTCTACAACCCCGAAGCCCTGGACTACATTGAAGATGTCCCGATCACATTTTTTGCGGCCGACCACTTCAATAATTTCGTCCCTGATGGTACAGTAGTTTATTTTACCACTGAAGGAGGCTCAATTGATCCTTTCTGTACCATCAAACAGGGAGCCTGTAGCGTAACCTGGCGTAGCAATGGGCCAATACCGAAAGATGGCCGAGTAACTATTCTGGCTCACTGCATCGGTGAAGAAAGCTTTGTCAATAAAAATGCCAGCGGACTCTTCGATCCAGAAGATCAGTTTGATCCGGGCACTGATCTTGCCGAGCCGTACCGAGACGATAATGAAAACGGAACCTACGATCTTGGGGAAGAATTTTGGGACTATAACGGTAACGGAATCTTTGATCAGAAGCCAAACGGTATATACAATGGGTCGTTGTGCTCTAAGGAGGCAAAAGATTTGGGCTTGTGTTCTGAGGAGCTGGTCTATACTCAAACTTCAATCGTCTTGGTTATGTCAGGCAATGTTGCTGAAATCAAATTCTGGAAGCCAACAGCCGCAGGCCGAATTCTGCTTGATCCTAATGTTGATTCGGTTGATTTGCGCAACATAAAGCACTACCAAGACCTGCTTATCTCCCTGGTCGATGAGAACAACAATCCTATGCCGGCTAACACCAGGGTGTCAGTAGAGACAACCAATGGTGAAATTATCGGTCCTAATTCTTTTATTGTCCTGAGTACCAACCGCCGTGGGCCGAATTATTATTCTGTAAGATTAAAGCCTACTGCCGGTGACGGCGGATGGGGCATGTTGACTGTTGAGGTAACTACTCCTCATGGGATAGTCACTCTTGGCTGTATCGAGGTGGTAGATGAAAATTAAGTGGTTCTCTCGCTAATAAAGTGTGCAAGCTGTGGGTGGACACAAGGTCTGCCCCTCCGATTGATTGGGTAATCGGCTCTGCTTTCGCGCTTGGTGAGGAAACCATTAAGAAAGCTTGGCTGAAAATTTCTAGGTTAAGAAACAAGGGCTTAAGGAACGAAACTTAATCCCTGTTCCTTGTCTGCTCTGCTGCCAGGGCGGATCGAGCCTTTTTTAAATTCTCACTGGCCTTTGGATAAAAGCAAGGTCGCAATTCTATAGCCTTCTCAAAGGCCTGAATCGCTTCCCTGCATTTCCCCTTGGCCAGGTAAAGACAGCCGAGATTGTTGTAGGCCGCGGCCTCATCTCTCTCCCCCTGCTTGAAAGCCTCAAGGGCTTCCTGATACCTTTCAAGCTGGCCAAAGACCAAGCCAAGATTGTTGTAGGTCGTTGGGTTTACCGGTTCTATTTTGGAAGCCTTGATCAAAATTTCTAACGACTTTTCATAATCTTGAGCCAAATAGTAAGACATCCCCAGATTATTCAGCAAAGTGCTTGAATTAGGATTGATAGCTATGGCCTTTGAGTACTCACTAGTTGCAGATTCAAAATCCCTCTGCTGATCGTAAATCAACCCTAGCCAAGCATGGGCTCGCCAGAATTGCGGATCAAAGTCGATAGCCTGCCGGAAGTTTTCCTTTGCTTCCTCAAGCTCACCCATAGACATGAGCACGCGTCCTTTTCCCTCATAAGCCAGGGCATTTTGAGGATCGTTTTTCAAAATCTCTTCAAAGGCTTTCAAAGCCTCATCAGTCAATCCTTTCTTTAGGCACAATATCCCCACCTTATAGTGGATATTAGCTTGATGCGGATTCTGGCGAAGAGCCCGATCGTATTGCCACAGGGCCAGCCCTATTTTCCCCTGCCTGATATACTGATCCCCAAGCCTCTCATGTTCATCTACGGTTTCAACAACAGCAACAGTAGCAAACTGGTTGAGCTTGTCTGGGGCAGCAAATCGGCTCTTGGGTCCTGAGGCAGAAAACCAGCTCTTTTTCTCATAGGATTTTTTCTCTTCATCCTCCGCAGCCGCATTATCCTCAGCCGCACTGGTGGAAGCCTTTTGCTTCATCGGCCAAACCTTTTGCTTATTTTCCGGGGTTTTAATCCTTTGCTCTTTCAGCGCTTGTAAAGGTGAGGGCTCGATCTGCCGAAATCTGCTCTTGCGGTTTTCCCAATGAGTACATCCAACGAAAATAGCTAACAACATGGCCAGAAGAAAAAGGTTTACCAAAACCTTAGGGCGTCGTGATGATAGGATTGGGTTAATATCAAATCTGGTATAGCCAAACTTGTTCACGGAATAAAATTTTCTCCTTACATTCCTTATAGTTAAGTTGTTAGATATAAGTGGTCTTTTCGCTAATAAAGTGCGCAAGCTGGGCGAACCTAAGAGCCGCCCCTAGATTTAGGGGTGGGTTTGAAACCCATCCCTATCTTGTGTTACGTACTTAGCGAAAGAACCAATAACTTATTGAATATACCTTACTGGCATTGAATATACCTGACTGGCAGCCTACTGCTGCTTATTTTTTCCCCATGATCGGCAACAGTTCCTTGAATATTTTGATAATTGCCGGCCCCAGGATAACCACAAAAAGAGCAGGGAAAATGAAAAAAATCAGAGGAAACAGAATCTTTACCGGCAACTTTGCCGCCTCCTCTTCCGCTCTTTGCTGCCTCTTGACCCTCATGGCATCAGAGTAGATCCTCAATGCCTGGGCCACGCCGGTACCGAACCGCTCTGCCTGGATCAGTAAGGTTACCAGCCTCTTGATATCTTCCAGGTCGCATCTTGAGGCCAAGCTTCGCAAGGCGTCAATCCTTGCCCTTCCGGCTCTCAGTTCCTGATTGAGCACCTGAAATTCATCGCTGATCTCCTTATTGATCAATCTCATCTCTTCAGCCACCCGGCTTATGGCCGCATCCAGTCCCATTCCTGCCTCAACGCAGACCACCAAAAGATCAAGAGCATCAGGAAAGCCTTCGCAGATCTTTTCCTTTCTTCGGTCAGTTTGTATCCTAAGCCAAAGATGGGGGAGATAAAGACCGACTGTAGCCAGTAGAATCAGAACTAATAGCCAGAGCCTGGGCTCCAAAGATATAGGGTGAAAAAGATTAACCAGCAGAAAAAAAGATGGTAGCAGAAGAGCGAAAAACCCCTTGGCCCCGAAGAAGATAATAGTTGCATTCCTGCCCCGATAGCCAGCCTGGATGAGTTTTTTCTGCACGCTGGACAACTCACCCTCACTCTTTGGTTTCATGACGTTTCCCAGACTGCTCATGATTCTGACCAGGTATTGTTTCACCAGGGAAATGACAGCTTTTGTCCCTGATACCCTGGACAGATCAGCTATTCGGGGCTGGCTACCATCACGTTTGATCTTCTCTATAATAGTGCGATGCTGCCAGTAGTAGCTGAAGCAATAGAAAAGGATGGTGATGATCAATATAACCGTAGCGAAAATAAATAGTGGAAATAAAAAAGCTATGAAATCACCAGACATATTTACACCTTGTTTACACCTTGATAGTAATCATTTTCTTCATCACCACAATCCCTATCCCCATCATAATCAAAGCACCCATGCACAGCATCCTGCCGAGATCATTCTCCAGTAAAATTTTGGCATACTCCGGGTTGATGACGGACATGAAAGTGAATAGACAGAAGGGAAGCGCAATTAGGATAATAGCCGAGATTTTCCCCTCTGCCGACAGGGAACGAATATGGCCGCGCAGCTTGAATCGCTCACGGATAAGGCGGCTGATATTTTCCAAGATTTCAGCTAGATTACCACCGCTCTGTCTCTGGAGAATAACCGAAATGGCAAAAAATTTGACATCAGAACAGCTCACCCGATCAGCCAATCCTCTCAACGCCTCTTGGAAGCCAACCCCCAGATTGAGCTGAGCCAGTATCTTTTCAAACTCACTGCCTATGGGATCGTCAAACTCCTGAGCCACCATCTGAAGACCGCTAGTAAAAGCCTGACCTGCTCTCAGCGCCCGGGCGATCAAATCAAGAGCATCAGGCAACTGTTCCTCAAACTTGCGAAGCCGGCGATCTCTCTTGTGAGAGAGGTAAAAAAAAGGTGCCATGCCTGCTAACACACCTACAGGGAGGGCCACAATCCAGCTTCTGCTCATCCAGGAGAAAACTAAAAATCCAGTCAAGGCTAGGACAAGACTAAGGAGTATAAAAACTCCAAGAGGCTGATCGGTATTAGATTGCATCAGGAGCTGATCTAACCTATGTATGACAGAAGTGCTAAGTCGCGACAGTATCCGATTAAGCCAAGGGATATCGCTGCGCTGCTGTCTTCGCCTGATAACTATCGGAGTAGTCTGTGAAGACACGGCAGAGGTTCCCTTTAGTTCATTGCGGATTCTCTTCGCCTCTGGGTCCAGTATGGTTCTAGCAGCCAGAAAAATCATCATCAAAAAGAGCATGATAGTAATAAAGAGAACGATACCCAAAATGATCATCTGATAATCTTTCCTCAATCTTCTACATTTCGATAAGTATACTCGTTCAAGTTAGGTTTTGATTGGCTATAGTATGGGAGCTTCTATACCATAAAGATTCCCATACCATAAAAAGATAGAGGCGCATCTGAGTTTAAATCTCTACTACTTTCGGACAGCCGAACACATCATACAAGAAGGGGATACCGCGGGCCTTAAACCTATCCACAAATCGCGGTATCACCCCGGACATTCTGAATCTCCCCTTTACCTTACCATTTTTATCTACCCCAGTTTGTTCAAAGGAGAAAATTTCCTGCATAGTGATAATGTTTCCCTCCATGCCGGTAATCTCCTGAAGGCTGATCAACTTTCTGCTGCCATCAACTAGTCGGGCCATTTGAATAATGACATTTAGAGCAGAGCTGATATATCTTCTGACTGCCTCATGGGGAATGGCAATCCCGGACATAGATACCAGAGTCTCTACCCTGATAAGAGCGTCGCGAGGGGAATTGGCATGAATCGTGGTCAATGATCCATCATGTCCGGTGTTCATGGCCTGAAGCATGTCTAGCACCTCGGCTCCTCTGACCTCACCGACAATGATGCGCTCAGGCCGCATTCTGAGACTGTTTCTCACTAGATCTCGAGTGGTGATCTCTCCTTTGCCTTCGATATTGGCCGGCCTTGTTTCCAGCCGCACCACATGTTCCTGCTTCAGTTGCAGCTCAGCCGCATCTTCAATGGTGATGATCCTCTCATCCTCAGGGATAAACCGAGAGAGCACATTCAAGAGAGTGGTTTTCCCGCTGCCGGTCCCTCCAGAAATCAATACATTCAATCTGGCCTTGACGATCCCTTGCAGCAGCTCGCCAATCTCTGGAATCAAGGTCTTTAAGTTGATCAAATCCTCCAGCTCAAGCGGATCAGCGGCAAACCGTCTGATGGACAGCGAGGGGCCATCAACGGCAATGGGTGGGATGACCGCATTGACCCTTGAGCCGTCAGGCAGCCTGGCATCAACCATAGGACAAAATTCATCGATCCTGCGGCCAACCCTAGACACTATTCGATCAATAACTTTCCTCAGATGCTCATCGTCGCGGAACCTGACCTCAGTAGGATAAAGTTTTCCGTCTCGCTCCACATATACCTGCCGGTATCCATTCACCAGGATGTCTGAAACCGTAGGATCGTGCATGAAAGGTTCTATCGGCCCAAGTCCGGTAACCTCATCCTGAATTTCCTGATAAAACCGCTCCCTTTCTTCGGCATTCAAAGGCATATTGAATTGATCTTCTGATAGGATCTCTTCGGTCAGCTCCCTTATCTGTCGCCGTAAGCTAGCCTGGTCGAGAGAGTCAATCAGAGTCAGATCCAAAACCTCAATCAACCGATCATGAACCTTAGCCTTCATGTCGAGATATTCGTTTGTCCTTGTAAAAACGAAAGGTTTTTCTTTAACTAAAGCCATGAGCTCTCCTTAAGTCTTCTCAAAATCATTGATGTTCTAAAAGATATCCTCAAAAGATCATACTCAGGTTGAAGTGCGAGAAAAAATGGGAACTCCCCCGCTGACTTTGGTCAGCCATTTTGGCAACTTTGAGCTAACAAGCCCAGTTTTTCCCTCTTCTTCCTCCTCCCTGTTGCCTGACAGCAGTGCAGACAGTTCCTTGAATCGCCGCGAGATCTCAGCCCCAGAATCCAGAGCCAAAAGCGGCTTCCCCTGATTGATGGCGCTGCTGACTAGAGAGTAATTATTGGGAATGCTGGCCAGGAATTTTTTCTTGATGCTTTCCTCAGCCTCTTTTATTGATACTAAAGAGTTTCTTTGAACCCGATTGGCTACCAGCTGAACATCCTTCTCCGGTGGGAAACCAAGGTCGCGAAAGGCAGACAAAATCCTTTTGACATTAATAAGGCAGGGAAGACTTAAGATAGTAACCACAATGCTCATATTCGATAACCGCGAAGTTTCTCTGGCTATTCTCCCCAGGGACTGTCCGCTGTCGATGATGATAAAATCAAACATAGTGCGCATGAGCGCAAAGAGAGCCTCTAAAGATTCAAAGGTCGCTTCTGATTCCTCAGGCAGCCTGGTCGGAGAGGGCAATACATAGACTCCGCTTGGATGTCTGAAAAGGATATTCATCAGATAGGCAGCATCCAGCCGGGTGATATTTCTAATAGCCTCGGCCCAATCAAACAGATGCTTAATGCCTAAAAAGAGAGCTACATCCCCAAAGGGGAGGCTCAAATCAACCAGGGCTATCGACTGAGAGCCGCCGCCTAATCCGCTCAGGCTAACAGCCAGGTTCACCGCTACTGTCGTTGTCCCTACTCCACCCTTGCCACCCAAAAGATTAATCAGCTTCCCTTTTTTAGGCGTAGCCTTGCCTGCTTCGCCCTGAATTTTCCGCTCAATCCACCGCTCTTGAAATCGCCAAAGAGCACGGCGGATCTCTTCCCGATTAAATGGCTGCGGGAAAAACTCCCTAACCCCGGTCCGCAAGGCTTGAAGTAGGGTCTCAGTGCTTGGATTTTTCGAGGTCAAAAAAACTTCACTGACTATTCCCAAGGACTTAAGATTATTGATTAGCTTAAGCTCTTCCTCCTGATTATCCTCCTCAACCTCCATGATCAAAAGATCACATGGCTCGCTACTGCTGTCAGCTCTTTGAACATAAAAACCTTCTACCGAAGAGATGATTTCCTCTAATTCCTTACGGATAGTCTCGCTTTTGATTTTGCATCTCACCAAAATTTTTTCAGGCATGCTACGATTTTTAACTCCCACTAGTGGTTAAGGTTTCTGGTTATCACAAGGGTATCGGTCGCGCCTCTTGTGAGTAATTTTTCCACTTTTTACGTTTTTCTAAAATCAATGCCCTCTTTATTTTTTAAAGATACGAAAAAGATACCAAGCCATCAAACGAAGTAGTCTTGGGGCGATCTCTTTGCTGGCGATCTCTTTGCTACGGATGTCCACCTCTTGGAGGTGAATAAAAGCCTCCCACCCCATCCCATTGAGGAAGGGAAGTGTGGGAAGCATCTGTTATTTTCACTCGACCAAGCCAGGAAGGCTGCTTTTGGCTCCATAATGAGCAGTTTCTCGCCGCTCTGACTGTTCCTTGATCATATTAGCGTTGATCCGGGCAACCACTTCATATTCAGATCCACCTTTATCTCCAATTTCAATCACCGAAATACTGCCAAATCCTACAATTTTCTTCTCTCCCTCTGGATTTTTCGATGGATTTTTTGAATCCTTATCATCGTTATAGATTACCGTTCCTATTGTCCAGGTGTTTGGATCACTGTCACAATCCCACTTATTATCATTTTTGACCCTCATCTCATCAAAAAGGGCCTTCATTTCACTAAACTGATATGTACCATAAAAATCCCACATGTTAACAAAATTGCAAATATCAATCCCACCTGCTTTGAGCTCTGGGCTGATAAAGTTATCATTTTTTATATCTTCAAGAATCTGTTTCAGGTTTTCATAACTAGCTTCCTGGCCATAGGTATGCCAGCCGACAAACCAGTTATAATAATCATCGTTGGGGTTTTCAAAAGGAGGATAAAGACGAATCACTTTCCCGGCATAATCAGGAGTATCAAAAAAACGCTCAGATATCCCGATCGGCAAAGAGAGGCTTCCTGCTGGGGCTACACTCTGAGGCAGCAAGGCAGCCGTGGCCACAGCTACTGCGGAAACAGTATCTATTCCCAGGACTTTGGCAAAAAAAGTATTTAAAGCATTTTTGCCCTCTCTTCGAACAATCACCCTGACCGCATCTGGCTGATTCAGCGTCTCGGTTAGCTTTCTCGCCCCATGGTCCCAGATCCCGACAGCCACATCCTCATCAGCAATGGTAATGCTTGCCCCTGCTGCCCGATTTTTAGAGGCTACATCCCAAACAGTGGCTAGAATGGCCGACCGATCACAAACATAATTTTGTTGCTCAGCATAGGGTAGCGCCTCATAATCCCTCCCTAGCTTTCTGGCTCCAGCCAAAGCTGTGGCATCGGCTATGTTCTGAAGCTCATTCTTGGTGGTCAAAAGGTAGCCGACGTCAATAGTCAGGGCAGCTATACCTGCCAGGACAACAAAGAGCAGAGCTACTATGATAGCCATAACACCCCTTTGGTCCTCTATTCTGAAATAAGAGATCGGCAAGCTTTTTAAGCTTTTAAAATTGATCAAATTTTTTAATCTTTTCATAATTTACCCCTTTTTTATTTATATTATTTATTAAATTTTAATATATTAAATTTTACATTTCCCGTCATTCCTGCGGCAGTAGGAATCCATAAGATTCCCGTCATTCCTGCGCCAGTAGTCATCCATAAGACCTTGATATTCCTATATTCTAAGCTTTTTCAGTAATGACAGAGTGATTAAAAAGTAAAAGAGCATAGCTATTTACTCTTACACTTTTGCAGAACTCTCTCCCTGCCTTGAAGTTCTTGAAAGTTATCTTTATTCATATTTCATCACCGACTGGGCGGTCAGGGTCAGGGATTTGGGAAGCTTAGGAATAAAAGAGTTCATGAGCAGAAAATTATATTGATAGCTCACCTCAACGCTCAGGTCATCACCAGGATTTTGACTAGAGTATTCAATTTCGATCCGCGGAACAATATTATCCTTCTTATCCTTACCTGGACTTACCAGATGATTCGATAGATAGTTATTCACTATATTTTCGATATCTTCCTTACTCACCCTAGGTGATTTAGCCACAATTCCAGCTCGAGCCCCCTCTCGGCAGGCATTGGTGAGGACCTGCTGATTACACAGCGCAAAGCCAAATTCAATCGCCCCAGCAATCAGGATAATCAAGATCGGCAGAACGAAAGCAAACTCAACAGCCACACTGCCTTGCTCATTTGCCAATTTCTTTAACTTACTCATTGATTATCACCTCCTGACTATTATGTATACTCGTTCAAGTTAGGTTCATGATTGGCATGAATATTTATTTATCTATCTCCCGGTGGCTATTGCCCGGACATGACAGGGTCTGTGCCGCGGGGTTTGGCCCTATTTCCCCGCGACTATTGCCTGGACGCTTTCGGCTCCTGCTGCACTCTGCCGCTTTTCAAACTCCCGGCGATATCCATCCACTATCTTGCTAGCCACCTGCCCATCAAGCCCAAGAGCAGGGCCAGGCCTTTCTCCTGCCCGGGGGTCGAGGGTTTGGTTAAATCTAGCCAACATAAAGGAGGTGCCGTAATCTACCTCAAGACGACTAAGCTTGCGGCTACCACAGCCTGATGCGGCCAAAAATATCAGCCCGCCCATAAGCCCTGCGGCTATAATCGCTAGCCCTCTAAACGCCCGCTTCCCTGGGATTAGCCGCCTCCTTGTCGTATCCGCTCCCCTGCTCGTGCAGCTTCCCCTTGCCTTGATCATCAGCGGTTTCCCAATCATAATTTTCTCCCTCTTGTAGCCTGTTGTACTCATCATGTACTCATCAAGAGAATACTCTCTTTATTTGAATGTTAGTCCTCTCGCCAAAAAATGCACAATTTGGGCAGACACTACAATTGATTGGATAACCGGATCTGCTCTTGTAACTTATACTTAGCGAAAGAACCAATATAAGCTATGGATGTATATGCCCGAAATTTCCATCAAGCCCGCTGCTGCTGCCAGCAGACACTACCTCCCCTTCGGCCCGGGGAGGCCAATTAAGCCGCGGCAGGCCTGATAAATGATCGCTCTCTTTCTCCCTTCCTTCCAATTTCCCCTCAAGGTAAAATTCAAAGTCATCCGGCTCGATATACTCATCCGTAGGCAGGGTCTGCCTGCTCAGATCCAGCGGCTTTACCAGATGCGGAGTAACAATGACAATCAGCTCGGTTTCATTCTTTTGAAATGAGCTACTTCGAAAGAGCGCCCCCAGAATCGGAATATCACCCAAGAGAGGAAATTTGCGGACAATCTGCCGGGCGTCATTCTTTAAAAGACCGGCAATGGCAAAGCTCTGCCCATCAGCCAGCTCGATCATGGTCGAAACCCGCCTCGTACTCAAAGAGGGCACAACAAAGCCAGCATAGGTAAGAGAATTTGAAAAATCAAGCTCTGAGGCCTCTGGCGTAACCTCCATATTGATCTTGCCACTGCTTAAAACCACCGGGGTAAATTGCAGCCCAACGCCAAACTTTTTATAATCAATGGTAATACCCCCTTCTTGCGGAACCGGGATAGGATACTCACCCCCAGCCAGAAAATTAGCCGACTTTCCGCTCAAGGTAATCAGAGTCGGCTCAGCTAGGATTTTTACCACGCCCTGCTCTTTTAGGGCATCAATCAGAAAGGTCCAGGGCACCTCATCAGCATACAGACGAAAGATAGCATTGATACTGGATGAGAGCTCCAGGGCCTTCTCTTTGAAATTTTCAGTGGCCGAAAGCGCTTTGACCGCCGAGATATTATCAAGCGTGCTGATCCAAAATTGCTTTCCACTACTGCCAATTGCATTGAAATTGATCCCGATCTTCCTGCCCAAAGAGCGCGACATCTCAGCGATCCTAACATCAAGCATAACCTGCTGGCCGCCCCCAACCTCAAGAAAATTATTAATCTTAGCCTTCCCATCACTCCCTTTAGGAGCATACGACTCGGCCACAGCTAACACCTCAGACAGACAAGCCGCACTGGAAACACTCCCAGAAAGGCTTAGGCTGTCATGGGTAGCCATGACCTGAATATTATCTTCCCTGGGAAACATCTCATGGAGCTTCTCTTTCAGCCGACTGATATCAGGAACAACTTCAAGGTCAAAAACCTCATAGATCCTCTCTTCTCCATTCCACAGGGTAAGATTGGTTAGCCCGGCCGCCTTGCCAGTAAGATAAATCTGCCGCGGGGTAAGCACCAAGGCATCAGCTACCGAAGGGTCAGCCAGCGATACCCGCTCAACTAACCGTGGGCTGTCAACGATGATCGATTTTCCCACCGTCAGGGTCAACTTCTGGGGAATGGTGGTAGGAATAACCCTCACCCTTTCCGAAGCCTCGGTCCGCTCTACCCCTCCCACGCCTTCCCCTCCTCTAGTATTATCAGCCTGCAATTTGCTGCCACCATTTTCTGCCCAGCACCCCCTAGGCAAGAAAATAATCTGACTCAAGAACACAATAACTATAAGACCAAAAGCCGCTATGGTAAAATCCAAAGCTCCTCTCACCTGTCCGACAGGATGATAGGCTCTCCTCTGCTTCCATGTCCTACTTCTTCCTGCTCTACTCTTAAATTCGATTCTACTCTTAAATTCGATGTTCAAATTCCACCTCGCTACCTTAAAAAGCCCCCCATCTGCCCTATCTTTTGCTCTTGCCGTATCTATTTTTTACTCTTTCTTTTTACTATTAGCGCCGTTACTCTCTCTCTTTACCGTCTCTCTCCTCTGCCCCGACTCAAATATCACTTCACTGACCCTTTCTCCCTTGATCAACTCAACCATAATCGGCCTTGGCGGTGGCGGTGGCGGAGAAATCCCTTTTTTCTCATCCTCACGACCATGCTTTGCCCTGCCCCGCACCCGCAGCGGCGGCCGACCTTTCCCCCTTGCTCCAGCAGCGGCTACTTCACCTCCACCAGTCAGCGGCGAAGCTGCTATGGCCATAGGCGGCTTCACCGCTCTTGAATTACTGTCCGTATACGAGGCCAAAAGGTCCGGGATAGTTATCCCCTTGGTGGGAATAAGTTCAGTATTCTTACAGTTTCTGAGCGCCAGTTGAATCTTTCCCTCAGTAGCAGCCAAAGCTAGTTTTTCTCCCTCCTCTGGCGTTACCTCAAGGGTAATTACATCCACCGGCACGGCTTTTTCCTCTTTTTTCCCCCTGGTCCTATTTTCGTCTCAGCAACCATTTCCGTGCCTGTAGCTAGAACCTTAATATTTTGAAGCACGGTCTTGGTTATGGGACCAGACCGAGACTCCTTTTCCGGATCTTTATCTCTCAAGGTTACCAAAACATCTATCCGATGACCGGGGAAGATAAAGCCAGATACCCCAATAACCTTGTCAACCCGAACTGCCATAGCCCGCTTCCCTTCACCAATCACCGCAGCCACTCCGCCGCTTGCGACAGTTACCGGAGCTAGCTTGGACTCCAAAATCGGCTCGCCAGTCTTGACAGGATACAAAACAACTCGCCCAATCAACCGGTTAGGATCAGAAAAGACCCCAGCAGGCAAACTATCTTTAAGAAAAAAGGCCTCCTTGACTAGCTCTTTCTTTAGGACAGTCCCCCAGGCTAAATCATAAGCCGCGACCGTAACCTTCTCCTTTTTGGGAATTTCTCCCCTAGGCTCCAGGGTTCTTCTAGCCATCTTTCCCCAAATTAATAAGGTAATCATCAAAGATATAACCGCCCCCACCCCAAGCAATATGATTGTCCTGCGCTTATCCATTCACCTCTCCTTGTTAACCTCTCCTTTTCGTCGTTAACCTCTCCTTGTCGTCGCCTCTTTCTTCTTATTCGATGGTGAACACAGCCAAAACCCTCGTCAAAATCGCAACCATCGTCCCAAGAGCAATAGCCAGTCCGTAGTACAACCTTGGCCTCTTCTCCTCTTTGGCTGCCGGCAGATAAACTAGCTGTCTGGTATAGAAGAATGTCTTGGCCATTGCTCCAAAGGCCTTCAGCCTAGCCCAAAATCGACTGCCTATATCACGCACCCTCCCATGGAAAACGAGAATAATGGCCGCATATATCCCCCCAACCAGACCTGTGGCCACGAAAGCAACCAATACTCCCTTTGGCCCAAGAAAACTGCCCACTGCGCCCATAAGCTTGACATCACCAGCACCCATTCCCCCCAAAAGGTAAAAGCCAAACAGCAAACCAAGACCTGCTATCGCGCCGGCCAAGCTAAAGAGCCCACCCCTCCATCCACTCAGGCAAATATGATAAATAATCCCTGCCCCCATAGCTGATAGGGTGAGCCGATTGGGAATCTTGTGGGAGCGAACATCGCTTATGGCCGCCACAGCCAGGATGACAGCCAAAAATAGACTGGAAACTACCTCACCTAACCGTGGATTCATCTGCCTAACCTAGAAATATGGTCGCTGCAGACGGCTACAATAATCAGCTACCCTGATGTAATACACCTTCACTTCCTGTCCCAAGACAGTGGCTCCGAAACTCACCATCAGAGCGATCAAGCATAGCAGCAAAGCATACTCAGCCCCAAAAACTCCCTCTTCATCCTTCAAAAAATCCTTAAAAAATCTAATTATTCCACCAATCATGATCTTTCCTTTCCTCATCCTATATTTTTGCTCGTTATCTACTTGCTCTTACATTATCTACTTGCTCTCTGCTCCTGCCCGCTTTTCCTTATCCATGCTGAATCCTACCACAGCTTGCTATTCTTATAATTCCGTCAGTTTCCATCATTATTCTTTTATTTATTCTTGTTAGACGGGGAAGTATTGCCAGCTATGAGACCGGACCAGCGACTTCCTAAATTTCTTCTTGTTGGACGGGGAGGCATTACTTCCTCATCAACCTGATCGGGTAAATAATGCCCCCCTTATTCCCTTATGATCGAATCAACTAATCGAAATTAGAATTAAGCGCTGGTGCGGGTGCTAAATCCCTTTATCATCTCAGCTATCTTATTAAAATATTCCTCTATGCTGATACCCAATGCCGATGCACCCGTTGCAATCACTAGAGCGATCAAGCCAAGAAGTAATGCATACTCAACAGCCGTAGCCCCATCTTCATCCTTAAAAAATCTCATCATAATATCCATCATAATGTTTCACCTTCCTTAAATAAATTAATAATATAAAGATAATTTAATTAATAAAAATAAGTTAATATAAATTGTTAGCTGATAACACCTGCCAATTAACTCAAAATACCCTAAAGGCCTACAATACCCTTCTCTCTTGACTGACTTATCGTTCTTCGATCATCACCCCCCCATTTTTACTAGCCAGTCTGATCGCTCATGCCAGGTAATTTCCACCTGTTTACTCTACTAAAAGCTCTGCGAAGGCTCTGAATATTCAGCTTTTGTCAACATCAACCTTTCCATATTCAACCTTCCAATAACTGATATCAACCTCCCCATAAACGATGCACCATTCGGCCTTGCTGGCCAAAAGTGACTAGGTTACTGAAAACCCAGCCACCCTGCTGATAAGCCACTGACCGAAAAAGCTTACTCGCCTAGGGATTTTGAGCGGATCATCCTGGCGCTGGTTGAATCTTAACCCCGTAAACCTGTGGATTTTTAATAAAATTAGTTATTTATTATAAAAATGTATAATTTAAAACGATAAAAATAAATGTATTTAAAACTTTATAATATTAATATATAAGCAAAAAATATGCCATTAATATTTTTTTACTTTTATTTATAATATTAAAGATTTATTCTTTTAATAATCAAAAAAATTTTAATTTATTGATAACTATTTTCAGTGCTTTTATGTGAAACATCTTGCAATGACTATGAACCAAAATTCATACTCTCAGGATACTTAATGGCCTTTTCGCTAAGTGCATAATACAAGTGGGCAGCGGATCAATTACGCTATCAATTGTAGGGGCGGCCCTTAGGGCCGCCCAAAATTGCGCACTTTGTTAGCGAAAGAACCACTTAATGATAAGACACTACTAACAGGCAAGAAAAAAAGAGGTAAGGTGAGCTGAAAGTCTTTACAGCCGAATACTAAAAGGCCATCCCAAAACCCCGAACTGAGCAAAGCAGCATTTTTGATAGGAGATTTTGGGATGGCCTTTTAGCCTTTTATAGGCTAATCTCTATAATAGGTTAACTATATAGGCTAATCTCTATACACTAATCTCTTAGACCATAAGACTAATCTCTTAGACCATCAGTCCTTTACGGCAAGTGTGGTATGATGACACTGTCTTATAAGAAACCTTTTGCTTATCCGTGTTCGGTAGGTGGCTGTCGGTTAGGCTATCCTTTAGCCTGAGAAACCTTAGCTTCCTCAAAAGTAGCCATCTCGGTCATGATTCGGACGGCAGCTTCGACCAGATTCATAGCCAAAGCTGCGCCTGTGCCTTCGCCCAGCCGAAGATCAAGATCAAGCAAGGGTTTTTTCCCAAGCACTTCGAGAGCTTTTCTATGCCCCTGCTCCATGCTCCGGTGAGCCGCGATCATATAATCGGCTGCTTGTGGCGAAAGCCGCTGGGCAACCAAGGCCGCGGCCGTGGAAATGAAACCGTCAACCAGAACTGGTTTTCTCACCGAGGCCGCACCAAGGATCAGCCCGGCAATCCCCCCGATCTCAAACCCGCCTACTTTAGCCAAAACATCGAGGGGATCCGTAGGGTCTGGCTGATTCACTTCAAGGGCCTTTTGGACAACAGATACCTTATGACGCCACTGCTGATCATCAATGCCCGTGCCTCGACCGGTTATCTCTGCAGGCTGAAAGCCGCCCAAAGCAGCAATGATAGCGCTGCTTGGGGTCGTATTGCCGATCCCCATATCACCGGTGCCAAAAAGATCAACCGCTGGAGCAAGCTCTAGGGCGACCTCTACTCCAGCCTCAAGACACTGAAGGGCCTGCTGGCGGCTCATAGCTGGCCCACAGGCTATATTTCCCGTTCCATAGCCCATACTCTTTGAGATAATCTTCCCCTCTCTAGCCAGCAGGCTCAAATCACTAGCCACTCCAAGGTCAACCACCACTACCTGCGCCCCGACCAGCCTGGCCAGCACATTGATCCCTGCTCCCCCTGCAACGAAATTTTTAACCATCTGGCCGGTTACCTCCTGAGGATACTTACTTACCCCTTCTGCTGCGGCCACGCCATGGTCAGCCGCCATAACCACAATGGCTTTTCTGGCTACTGGAGGATTGAGAGAGCGGCTAATGCCAGCCAAATCCTCAGCCAAATCCATCAGCCGGCCAAGCGCCCAAAAAGGCATAGTTAGCCGCGAAAGACGCTCTCTGGCCTTGGCACGGGCAAGCTGATCCTGGGGAAGAATCTTCTTTAGGGTTGCCTCGAATAAACTCATTCGCTTATCTCCTTGAATCTGACAGTTTACTGATAACAGGTTACTGATAATAGTGTTTTTAGGCTGTGTTTTTAGGTTTGCGGGTAGTATTTTAAACTTAAACGCCCCACCTTCAAGTGGCTATATGGCCGCGCTGGCCCGTTGTTTAGGCCCGCGGGTGATATTTAAAATACAGCTCCTTGATCTTGTCCATGGTTACGTGGGTGTAGATCTGGGTAGTAGAGATACTGGCATGGCCCAGCATGGCCTGCACGGAGCGAAGGTCAGCGCCATTTTCTAAAAGATGGGTAGCAAAGGAGTGTCGCAGGGTATGGGGAGTGATGGTTTGCTGAATTCCGGCCCGCTTTGCGTACTCTTTCAGTATCTTCCAAAAGCCCTGCCGGCTGAGCTTTCGCCCAAAGCAGTTGACAAACAATAGATCTGTTCGCCTATCGCCCAGAAGCTGCCCCCGGGCCGTGGCGCAATATTTGCTTATGCTTTCCCGAGCCGAGGTCCCGATCGGCACCAGCCTCTCCTTTGATCCTTTGCCTTGGCATATCAAAAATCCGCTCTCCAGATTGACATCCTTCACCGTCAGGTTAATCAGCTCCGAAACCCGCAATCCAGTTGCATACAGAAGCTCCAGCATGGCCTTGTCCCTGATGCCCAGCGTCGTTTCATCCGGCTGGGTCAGCAATGCTTCCACCTGCGAGTAGCTTAAGACATTGGGCAGCTTACGCCAGGTTTTGGGAAAGGAGATATTCAGGGTTGGATCCGACTCAAGCCGCCCCTCAAGCATCAGGAATCGGTACAACTGCCTGATGCTGACCAGGTGCCGGGCATGAGTTCGGGCCCCAATGCCTCGATTTTTTAATTCAAGCAGATAATCCACAACATCTGCTTTTTTAACCTCTTGCAGGCTGCTGATTTTTCTGGCAGTCAAAAATTGCAGAAAAGATGCTAGATCTTGGCCGTAGGAAGCCACCGTATTATCTGAAAGACCTTTTTCAATCAGCAGGTGATTGAGAAAAAGTCTTATCTCAGCCTCTATCTTCTCCATAACTTATTTTTTTCCCTGACTTTCTTCGCGACTTTCAGGAACGCCGCCTAATTCCCACAAAGGGGTTATAATTCTTTTCTCTGCCCAGGGTTGATTCATCCCCATGTCCGGGCAGAATGGTCAGTCGATCATCCAGGCAGAAAAGCTTATCGCGGATCGAAAGAATCAGTTGGCTATAGCTGCCGCCTGGCAGATCTGTCCTTCCGATCCCATCGGCAAAAAGCGTATCACCGGTAAAGAGTATATCGCCAACAAGGAAGCACAAACTCCCTGGCGTGTGGCCAGGGGTATGCAAAACCATTAGGCTAAGGCTCCCTAACCGAATAACCTGCCCATCGGTCAAAAGCTGATCAGGGGCTGGAGATGGCTTTGCTCCCGGAAGCATCGAGGCCAGAAGCTCCTGCCTCATAGTCATGAGGGGAACATCGTCAGCATGGGCCAGGATTTTGGCCCCGGATTTAGTCTTAAGATCCAAATTTCCAGCCACATGGTCTATGTGACCGTGAGTATTGATAATATACTCAAGACAATAGCCGCTTGAGTTAATCCTTTGCCAAAGCTCTTCGACTTCGCCTCCTGGGTCTATGGCTGCCATTTTCTTCTCCTTCGTACAGCCTAACAGGTAGCAGTTTACGGCAAAAGGGCCTATCACCAATCTCTCGAGAAAAATATCCTGCATATTGAGCCTCCTTGAAAAGAAATTTATCGCTCTACAATTAAGGTAACTGGCCCATCATTGTAGATCTGCACTTCCATATGGGCCTGAAAGCGGCCGGTTTGAACCTTCACCTTCTGCCTCTGAATCTCCTGAACAAATTCCTCGTAGAGCTTCTGGGCCATATCGGGCGAAGCTGCGTCCATAAAATTCGGCCTGCGGCCCCGGCGGGTATCTCCAAGGAGGGTAAATTGCGAAACAACTAAAACTTCACCTCCAACCTCAAATAATGACCTATTCATTTTTCCCTGCTCATCTTCGAATATCCGCAGATTGAGAATCTTGTCAACCAGAGGCGGAATGTCATGGGCTGAATCTTGCCGGGAAAATCCAATCAGCACTACCAGCCCCCGGCCAATGCTTCCCACAATCTCTCCTTCGACCGCTACCGAAGCCTTGGAAACTCTCTGCACTACAGCTTTCATATCCTTATCTCATTATCTCACCAATACTTATCTCATCAAAATCTACTTATCTCACCAAAATCTTCATCTCAAAACTCGGCTCTTTCGTCTAGATTCTAGAAATTTAGAAATTCAACCCGGCCACTGAGGGAGATTTTACCCTTCTCAAGGCTTAGCAAGAATTTTTTCCAGGCAAGGCCGCTTGAAAATCCTCCAATATATCCGCCCCGACCGATGATTCTGTGGCAAGGGAAAATGATTGGCCAAGGGTTTTGTCCCAGTGCCTGGCCAACAGCCCGGGGGCTGCTTGGTGGCTCTAGCTGGCTGCTTAGCCATCCGTAGGTCCGGGTTTCTCCCCAGGGGATGGTTTGAGCAGCCTTAAGGGTCTTTTGAACAAAGGAAGACACAGCCTGCCAATAGACAGGATAGGTTGAAAAATCAACCGCCTGTCCGCAAAAATAAGCTCTAAGATCATCTCGCAGCCCCTCAGGGGGGAATTCACCACTGAAGAGAATTTTAATCCGATAGCGGGCCGATTCTGAAAATTCAGCAGATGGCCACGGCGAGAGCAGAACCTCTCTTAGTCCCTGTAAGCTTGAGCTGACGAGTATCCGCAAGATTAAATCCTGGCTATGTGTTTGCCATACTGGCATGGGTTTAAATATACACCAGAAAGAAGGGGTATGTAAACGGGGAAATGGTGTCAGGTCATTAAAAGTTTTAGGAGGATGGCTTGGAAGGAACCCTTTTTCAAAAGGGTTCCTTCCAAAAGATGGGGAATATCCGTATCCGTGTTTTTTTATCCTAGATTGCCTTATCTAATAAAATATGTTTTAATAATTACGCATGAGTTTATTTATCAGTAACCTTGTGGTTATCTTTGAGAGGAACGGTGCTTTTGAGTCAACTCTACTCCTGGCCGATATTATCGGTCGCTCTGATTGCCCTCCTGATCCTATCTGCTTTTTTCTCAGGATCAGAGGCGGCTATGATGTCGCTCAACAGGCTGCGAATCGCCTACCTGGCCAAGCGTCGCCAGTCCAAAAAGGCGCAATTGATTGATCAGCTGCTGGAACAAAAGAAGGGGATGCTCAGCACTATTCTGGTAGGCAACAATTTTGCCAATGTGGCTGCCTCCTCTGTGGCTACTGCTCTGGCTATTGCCTTGTGGGGCAGAAGCGGCATTCTCTATGCCACAATTATTATCACTCTAATTTTGCTGATTTTCTGTGAAATTACGCCCAAAATTTATGCCAGCAGATTTCCAGAGAAGATCGCTTCTGTGGTGGTCCATCCTATAGCCTGGTGCATGAGCCTGCTGCGGCCGGCTGTCAGTGCGGTTAACCTGCTGAGTGATCTGCTGTTGAAATTGGTTGTCCCTTCGGGGGAGGGACGAAAGATGCCCCTTATTTCCGAAGAGGAAATACTGGCTGCCATTTCTATGGGAGAGGAGGAGGGGGTAGTCGAAAAGGAAGAAGGGAAAATGCTGATGAGCATTTTTGAGCTAGCCAGCATCTCGGTTAAGGAAATCATGATTCCCAGAACGGAGATGATCTGCATTGAGGAAAAGGCCTCTTATAATGAGGTTGTTCGGCTTATTGAGCAATCTGGACGATCTCGAATTCCTGTTTACCGAGAATCCATTGATAATATTGTCGGTACAATTTACAGCCGCGATCTGATTAGCTTTCAGGGAAGTCCAAAGAGCTTTTCTCTGGCTAAAATCATGCATCCTCCCTTCTTTATCCCTGAGTCAAAAAAGGCGCTCTCGCTTTTGGCAGAATTTAAGGAGAGGAAAATGCATCTTGCCCTGGTGGTTGATGAGTATGGGGGAATCGAGGGGTTAGTTACTCTGGAAGATGTGCTTGAGGAAATCGTCGGTGATATTCTCGATGAATATGACCGCAAAAGGGAGTGGATAAAGTATCTCCCTGATGGAAAAATTTTGGTTGATGGCCATGCTTCCATCAGGGAGATTAATCGGTCACTTAATACCAACATTCCCCATGAGGAATTTCAAACCCTATCAGGTCTGATTCTGGATCAGCTTGGTCATATTCCGGCCAAGGGCGAATCTGTCTCCTATGGGGGGTATCTTCTCACGGTCAGCTCTATGCGCAGGCAAAGAATTTCCAAGGTTGAGATCCAGATTCTAGACCAGCCGAAATCAGAATAAGCCAATCAGCCACTTATGCAAGTTGACAATAACTGGTCCAAAAACAAGGGAAGCCACGGCCATCAGCTTTAGCAGTATGTTAAGGGATGGCCCGGCAGTATCCTTGAAGGGATCGCCCACTGTGTCGCCTGAGACTGCGGCCTTGTGGGCATCGGAGCCTTTCCCGCCTAAGTTACCCGCTTCGATATATTTTTTGGCATTATCCCAGGCGCCGCCAGAATTAGCCAGCATAACAGCCAGGGGAACGCCGGAAATCAAAGAACCTATTAAGAAGCCGCCAAGAGCCTCAGGGCCAAGAATTATACCAAGAAGCAGGGGAGCAACAACCGCCATGATCCCAGGAACAATCATTTCCCGTATGGCTCCCTTGGTGGTGATATCAACACACCTGGCCGAATCCGGCATAGCTTTCCCTTCCATCAGCCCTTTAATCTCCCTAAATTGCCTCCGCACTTCCTCGACGATAGAGAAAGCAGCTCTACCAACCGCCTGCATGGTCATAGCGCAGAAAATAAAAGGGATTACTCCGCCGATAAAGAAACCAGCCACAACGATAGGACCATATTCTGTCGAAATAGCATCTAATCCCTTAAGCTGTACTGTCTGGCCATAGGCGACAAAGAGGGCTAGCGCGGTCAGGGCCGCAGAGCCAATGGCAAACCCCTTACCGATGGCCGCGGTTGTATTTCCGATGGCATCGAGTTTTTCTGCTCTCTCCCGCACCTCCTTGCCCATACCGGCCATCTCGGCAATACCAGCCGCATTGTCAGCAATAGGGCCATAAGCATCAACCGCTACAGTCATCCCCGTTATGGCCAGCATCCCGATAGCGGACAGGGCAACACCAAATATCCCCGCGGCCTTGTAAGCGATGACTGTGGCTATGGCCACACCCACCAGGGGCAGAGCCGTTGATTTCATCCCTACGGCTAGGCCTTGAATTATGCAGGTAGCCGTCCCGGTCTTGGCTGAATTGGCGATGGTTTCAACCTGCCTGCCTGAGGTGTAGTACTGAGCTACATACCCGACGATCATCCCGGCAATAAGCCCTGAGAGAACAGCCCAGAAAAGATTCATATTCCCATACCACTGGGCGCACAAGACAAATGAGCCAATGGCTAGCAATATGGCCGCTGCCGTCATGCCTCGGTTCAAGGCCTTCTGCGGATCTGATTTTTCATCAGTCTTGACGAAAAATATCCCGATGGTAGAGGAAATAATGCCCCAGGCTGAGAGGAGAAGGCATAACAGGACCCCTTTTACATCGACAGTCGGATTGGGCGCCGCGGCAATGACCATGCCGGAAACAATGGCTCCGATGTATGATTCAAACAGGTCAGCACCCATACCAGCCACATCACCGACATTATCACCGACGTTATCAGCGATAACTGCTGGATTTCTGGGATCATCCTCAGGGATTCCGGCCTCGATCTTGCCGACAAGGTCAGCACCGACATCTGCGGCTTTGGTATAAATCCCACCACCAACCCTAGCAAATAGAGCCACAGAAGAGGCCCCCATAGAAAAGCCGGCGATCAGCTGAACCGCCTGGATGATCGCTGAATCTAAATCTGGCTGGCTTCCTTTCAGGATAAAAATGATAACCAAGAAAACCACAGACAAGCCCAAAAGCCCTAATGACACAACACTGGTTCCCATAACCGCGCCACCCGGAAAAGCGACCCCGATGGCCTCGTTGTAGCTCTTGGCTGCCGCTTGGGCGGTTCTACCGTTTGCTCTGGTGGCAATGCTCATGCCTATATAGCCCGCCGTAACAGAACAAAGGGCGCCGACCACAAAGGCTAGGGCTGTCAATTTATCAACAAATATCAAAAGAGCAACAAACACCACAGCTACAAAAACCGCAATGGCTTTATACTCTCTGAACAGGAAGGCCATTGCCCCTTCATGGATAGCATCAGAGATCCTGATCATTTTCTCTGTGCCCGGATCTTTCGACAGTATTTTCACCGCCAGAATCCAGACAAAAAGCATGCCAAGAATTCCTATGGCGATCGAAACCAAAATAGGCCCCAATGAACCACTGATTAAGGCATCCATAGTATCATCGTCCTCCTGTATGATCTCACCAAGTGAAAGAGAAAACTCGGAAATCGAGCATAATCTGAAAAAGACTGCTGCGGCCTAAACTTCTCCGGCAGAAGCTGTGATTTATGTACTCATTTGACCGCCCCCTCCCCTTTTAAGCCCGTTTTTTGTTATACAATTTGCTCACAGCGCCAGCGACTAATAACCTCTATAACTTATGCCGAAAATTTATGCCGAATTGCCTGTGTCTGCCCTATCCTATTACATCCGGACGATTAAATCTATTCATGGCGATCAGCATCCCTTGATCGAGAATGACCTCCACGCACTGAACTACGGTTTCAATGACCTTGGCTACTGTGGTCTGTTCTTCTTCGGAAAATTCTTTTAAAACATACTCTTTTGGCTCTTGCTGGCCACATGGTCTGCCGATTCCAACTCGAAGGCGGGCGAATCGGAAAGTTCCCAAACACTGAATAATTGACTCTACACCCCGATGCCCACCACTCCTTCCCTGCTCACGAAGTCGGATGCGGCCAAGTGGTAAATCTATATCGTCGTGAATGACCAGAAGATCTTGATAGGTAAGATGAAAATACGAGAGGAAACCAATTACTGCCTTCCCACTAAGATTCATATAGGTCTGGGGCTTAACAAGAAATGCCTCCTTTCCCCTGATCGTTCCTCTTCCCCATTGAGACATTAAGTCAGTATGCGAAAGCTGAATTTGATGTGCTGATGCCAGGGCGTCAATAGCCTGAAAACCGATATTATGGCGGGTTCTTTGATAGCGGAGGCCAGGATTTCCTAACCCAACAATGAGATTCAATTTAAGCCCCGGCCATAAAACTTACTTAGCAGCTTCAGGTTCAGATGGCGGTGCAGCGGGTTCTGCGGCCACAACCTTTTCGCCGTGACTTATGGTAAACAGAACCGTGTCCGGATCTTCCAGGATAATAACTCCTTCCGGAGCCTTCACATCCCGCACATGGATAGCCTCTCCCGCATCCAGATTGGTAACATCCACTCGGATAGAGTCAGGAATAGCTGTTGGCAGGCACTCAACCAGGATCTGCCTCTTGACATGATCCAGGATTCCACCTCCGATCTTGACGCCCTTGGCCTCACCGACAGCCTCTACTGGCACTTCTATTGAAATCGGCTTATCAGCCACTGTTTCATAGAAGTCGACATGAACTAGCGTGTCCTTAATGGGCTCAAATTGCAGCTCTTTGATAATCGCCCTGACTGTCTCTTCCTTATTGGCAGAGTTTTCTATTTTTAGATTAAAAATAATATTTTCATGTACTTCACCATGTGTCTGCTTCAAAAATTCATTAGTATCAAAGTATAAGGGCAAAGCCTTTTCTCGGTTGCCGTACAGAACAGCAGGGGTAGCCCCTATCCTGCGTAGTCTCTTGTTGGCTCCCTTGCCAAACTGGTCTCTGACTTTCACTTTGAGGTCAATCTGAACAGCCATTTATGCCTCCATATCCCCAAAAAGCATATTACTATGCTCCACGATGTAAAAATTAAAATGTAAAAATTAGACAAATAGAGAACTAACCGATTTATCAACATTGATTCGATAAATAGTTTCTCCAATCAAATCTGCTACTGACAAAATTTCAACCTTGGGAGAATTCTGGACCTTTTCCTTGACTGGAATAGTATCTGTAACCACTAATTTTTTCAGCTCTGAAGCATTGATCCGATCCATAGCATTTCCCGATAACACGGCATGAGTGCAGCAGGCGTATACGCTCCTGGCCCCATTCTGAATCAGGGCATTAACAGCCTTGATCAAGGTCCCTCCAGTATCGATCATGTCATCAATAATAAAGGCATCTTTTCCTTTAATCTCGCCAATGATATTCATCACCTCTGATTCATTAGGTCTCTCTCTTCGCTTGTCGATAATAGCAATCGATGCATTCAGCCGTTTGGCGAAATTGCGTGTCCTCTCGACTCCGCCAGCATCTGGAGAAACAAAAATAATATTGGACAGCTTGAGGCTTCGAATGTAGTCGATCAGAACCGGTGCAGCTAAAAGATTATCCACCGGAACATTAAAAAAACCCTGAATCTGACCAGCGTGCAGGTCCATAGTTAAAACCCTATTGGCACCAGCAGTGGTCAGGAGGTCAGCCACAAGCTTAGAGCTTATGGGAACCCTCGGCTGTACCTTCCGGTCCTGCCTTGCATACCCATAGTAGGGAATTACCGCCGTAATTCTACGGGCTGAAGCACGTCTTAGGGCATCAATAATAATCAGAAGTTCCATCAAATTATCATTGACCGGAGGACAGGTCGACTGAATAACGAACATGTCCGCACCACGAACATTTTCGTTGATTTGAACCACAACCTCACCGTCGGCAAATCTCCCGACCGTCGCCTCAACCAACGGGACTCCCAGGTAGTTACTGATGCCTTTGGCCAGAGGCAGATTTGAATTTCCTGCAATTAATTTTAATTCAAAACCCATTTTTTCTCTCTCAAAAACTGACTGGGGCGGGAGGATTCGAACCTCCGAATGCAGGAACCAAAATCCTGTGACTTACCGCTTGTCGACGCCCCATCAATAGTTAATCATGGACCAAACAAGGTCATTGGAATTATTAGCTGAAGCACCAATTACATTTCAACTTGCGACCTGTAGTGGTTTAAGACGCTTTCCTCAATCAATTTCCGCATTTCCTTATTCAAGGGATGAGCCACATCTCTAAAGGTCCCATCTTTGGTTTTCTTATTGGGCATAGCCACAAATAGTCCATTGTTGCCATGGATGATTTTCATATCCCGAACAACAAAGGCATCATCAAAAATAACTGTTGCGTAAGCCTTAAGCTTCTCACCATTTACTAAATAGATGTTGACGTCTGTTATTTCCACCTGCCTTCACCGTCCTCCCGGTAAAAAGTTAGTTGATTTGTGTTACCCAATGGTTGAGTTAAAAAAACCTTCCACCCACTACCCTCTTCTCTCATAAGATTAAAAGCCTGCTCGGCCAATGGACGATCAGCGAATATTCCAAACACACTCGCTCCACTTCCACTCATAGCAGCTCCCACGGCTCCCGCGGAAAACAGACGATTTTTTAATTCAGCCACTACAGGATATCTTTCGATCACAACCGCTTCCAGATCATTGTGAAGATGATAACCTATTTGAGACAGGTTATGTTCTTTCAAAAAAAACTGCACCATGTTAATATGATTCGACTTTTTTGTCAATAATAAACTGGTTTTAGTATACACCCATTGAGTTAAAATGGGAAAACCTGGATTTAAGATAATTATCCATGAATCGGGCAGAGGCGGCATAGGGGTAAGCTCTGCTCCAATTCCCTCACCCAGAGCACAAGGGTGTCCCAAAAGGAAAAAGGGGACATCCGCTCCTAACTGTTTTCCCATAGCCATAAGCTCATCGGTGGTCAGGTGAAGGTGAAACAGCTCGGTCAATCCCCTCAGGGTAGCTGCCGCATCACTGCTGCCGCCACCAAGACCTGCGGCTAGGGGAATGCGCTTGTGGATAAGGATCCTGACCCCACCTGGAATACAATAGCTAGACATGATGAGTCTGGCCGCTTTCCAGACAATATTCTCCTGATCAGAGGGGATTTTCTCATCCCCCTGGCAGATAAGCTCGATTCCCTCTTTGGCAGGCCAAAACTTTAGCTCATCGCTCAGGCTGACTGCCTGAAACAGGGTACGAATATTATGATATCCATCCCCTCTCTTTCCAAGGACCGAGAGCCCAAGATTAATCTTTGCCGGAGCCCTGATCGCTACCGCCTGCTCCATAAGAGAAAGACACCTTTATAGAGAAAGACACCTTTATCTATTAAATTAAAAAAATCAAAAATTATAATAAAAAATCAAAATCTATAAATAAAAAATCAAAAACCAGATCTGACTATTTTGGTGGATAATCCCCTACTCTTTAAGGCCGCTTTCTCTCTTTCAACATCTTGCGCATCTCCTGCTGCCTCTGCTGGCGAATAAGTGGCATGTTCTGCTCAAAGAACCTCCCGCCCCATAAGGGTTCTCCAGTTTTGGCATCTCGCAGTTGAATCGGCTCAGGGAAGAGGGCCTGGGTGATATACTGTTTCACCCTGGCCTTGACTCGCTCGACCTCATCAACAGATATGGCATACTTTTTGGCTAAAGCCTGAGAGTCAGCCCCAGGAGAGAGAATTTCCGAGGCAAGAAGGAGCTGTTGCTCGCTTGGAAGCGAAGAAAACCGTCGGCTAATCGTGGCTGCATAGATATTCTTTTGCTGATCTTTGGTGAAAGCCGAGCCAGTAACTGTCAAAAGCTCACCGATCATGAATTCAAAGCGCTGCTTATCAGCATACCACTGAGGCGATACATGGACAATATACTCACCAGAGTCCGCAGTGGCTACCTTTAGGTGGAACCCAAGCTCTGAGGTCATCCGGTTATCTACCGTAGATACACTGATGATCTTACCCTCAATAGTGGTCAAAGTGCCAGCTTCATAGGGTACCATACCACCCAAGCCCTGCCTGGGTAAGATAGTCAGCAGGATGGCCAAAGAAAGAGGCACTAAGCACACTCTTTTGAATGAGAGTAATGACTTAACTGATTCTAAGGCTTCATTGCTCATGGTCCAAGCTCTCCTTTTTAATCATGGCGCTTCATTAGTACAAGCAGCCATCATCTTCCATACTCGTGGAAAAACTTCCCCCACTTGGTATTCAATTCTATGGTCTTTTGGATTTTCTTGCCTACCAGAGGCCACCAGATGTAATCATGGTAAAAGCTAGAGGCAAACACAAACAGATAGACCAGCGGAGTGTGGAAAAAGAATTTTTGATATTTTTTCAAAGGGCTAAACCAGAGGAGATCTCCAATTCGACTAGCGAGATTGTCTCCTACCCAGAAGTGAAAATTTACCCGGCTGATATCTTCTCCCAGAATTTCAATCTCTCTCGGATCACCCACCCCCAGACCTGCTTCGTGAGCCAGCTGGATGTATTTGATTTTCATCGGATCAAAGCCCATCATTTTGGCCGCGACCGCATCAGCGGCTACACTGTCTGAGCTGGCCAGAAGGTAATCCTTTTCAACCGGAATCATGGTTCGGGGACCGGGACCGCAGCCGCAGAGGGTCCCATCCATCAAACAGAATATACCAGTGTGAATTTCCTTCTGAATGGCCAGAAGATCAACCAAAGTCTCATGTATTAGGCTGTGGGTGTAGTGTCTTCTGGTGTTGAGCAGCCCTCCGAAGGCATTTTTCATGGCTCCAGTGGTGGTAGTGTAGATGTGGCATTTTATAGTCGGCAGATGAACGATATTCTTGCCGATAAAATATTCTGGAATTTTAATCCCTTCTGGATAAATCTTATTCAGAGCCAACATCTTGGCCCGCGGCTGATAGGTAATCCATCTAATCTGCTGAGGGTTGAAATTGTACCTCTCAGGGATTTGGTATTTGCGGTAAATTGGCGCTAATTTGTTCAGCTTGCCCCCTTTTACAGGATCTGTAACTACAGTATTATTATGAACAGCCACCAAGTTGCTGAAGCCAGCCCTTTTTAGGGCCAAAATAACCCCTTCGAGTTGCCAGGGGGTGGTGTTGGCACTCAGGTAAGGATAGTGCCAGGAGATGTTGTCCTTGAGGATTGTAGTCTGGCTCGCAGAGAGAGCCTTCTCCATTCCAGCCAAAACGCACAAGTTTTGGATATCCTCAAGAACTGAATCTGGTTTAGTTTTAATCACTGCTACCTGGGAATGCATCTCATCGCATCCTCGAAAAATATGTCAATCCAACACATATCAATCAACAGCTGATAGTGTCAGTCTTATTTTACCTGTAAAAAATTTTTTCGTAAAGCATTTTTTCTTTCAAAACCACTCCAATTGGAATCTATCTTGTGATATAGTTACCGGCTAAGGTAAGGATTCAATTCGAGGAGAAGGATCGGTTTCACCGCAAGCAGGGAGGACAGCACGATGTTAACTCGCAAAGAAAAAGATACTATGGGCGAGGTCGAGGTTCCCCAAGATCGCTACTTTGGAGCCCAAACCCAAAGATCGCTTGAGAATTTCAAAATCGGCCAAGAGCGCTTTCCCAGAGAGTTTATCCGGGCCCTTGGGGTGGTGAAAAAAGCCGCAGCCAGAGTGAACGCCAGGCTGGGAGTCTTGGACCGTGAGATTGCCCAAGCCATTGAGCAGGCTGCCGATGAGGTCATTGCCGGAAAGCTCGATGATCATTTTCCCCTGGTTATCTGGCAGACTGGCAGCGGCACTCAGACTAACATGAATGCCAATGAGGTTATTGCCAACCGCAGCATTGAAATCCTGGGCGGCGTGCTCGGCAGCAAAACCCCGGTCCATCCCAATGATCATGTCAATAAGTCTCAGTCTTCCAATGACGTCTTTCCGACAGCCATGCATATTGCCGCCTGCGAGCAAATCAGCCACCACCTACTACCCAGCCTTGAGCGGCTGCAAGAGGCATTATTAGAAAAATCAGCCGAGTTTTCAGACATCATCAAGATTGGCCGAACCCATCTGCAAGATGCTGTCCCCGTGACCCTGGGGCAGGAATTTTCAGGTTATGCTTCTCAACTAGAGCACGGGATCAAAGCCATCCGCCACACCCTGCCCCATCTTCTGGAGCTGGCCCTAGGTGCAACCGCAGTGGGAACCGGGCTCAATGCTCCGCCAGGATATGCCGGAGAGGTAGCCAAAGAGATCGCCCACCTTACCGGCCTTCCCTTTGTCAGTGCGGAGAACAAATTCGAAGCCCTGGCCGCCAACGATGCTGTGGTCGAAGTGAGTGGAGCGCTAAAGACTGTGGCTTGTAGCCTGATGAAGATCGCTAATGATATTCGCTGGCTGGCCAGCGGCCCACGCTGCGGCCTGGGTGAAATCAGCCTGCCTGAAAACGAGCCGGGTAGCTCCATCATGCCCGGAAAGGTCAATCCAACCCAATGCGAGGCGATGACTATGGTTGCCTGTCAGGTGATCGGCAACGACGTTACCATAAATCTGGCCGGAGCATCGGGCAATTTTGAGCTCAATGTCTACAAACCAGTTATGATCTACAATCTCCTTCAGTCTATCAGACTTCTAGCCGATGCCTCGCTCTCTCTGACCGAAAAGTGCGTCGTTGGCATCAGAGCAAACAGAGATCGGATCAAAAGCTATGTGGAAAACTCCCTCATGCTGGTTGCGGCCCTAAATAATACAATTGGCTATGACCGGGCGGCCCAGATAGCTAAAAAAGCATACCAGGAAAACATCACCCTTAAACAGGCCGCAGTTGAGCTTCGATTTTTGACCGAAGAGGAATTCGATCGGCTGGTTCAGCCAGCCAAAATGGTGGGTAAAATGGTGGGTGATAAGGGGGAGATAAATTAAGCTAGCTGATACTGACTGTGTAATAAATTGCATAATTTGATAATTTGTTACATAGTTTGGTAAAGATTTATAACCAGCTAAGTCGACAATATCATTAAATAATACAAGGAGAAACAAATGAAGTAGATATTTATAAATAAACTGGTATTAAAATTGCTTGATTTATAACAGTAAATGATTTATTCTATAATAAATAATTAATTAATGCAACTTATGAATAATTTAATTATTGGTAAATATGTATGGCTAAGCCTAGATATTTAAAAAATGCTCCTATTACAGAAGCAATAATTGATTTTCGGGTTACTCTTCCCCGGGATTTTCAAATAAAAATTTTTTCCTCTTTAAAGGAGGAGCTCCACCATCATAGATACCCTAAGGTTGAAGAAATACAACGTCTCAATATTGAGCCTAAAATCAAAGATGGGAAGATATTTCAACGTGAGGAGCAAAGTGAGCCTTATGGGTATTTTTTTAAAACAGATGATGAGAAGAATATTGCACAATTTAGAAATGATGGATTTACTTTTAATCGGCTAAAACCATACACTCAATGGAGAGAAATAATCAGCGAGGCAAAAAAATTATGGACACTGTACGTGTCTAAAGCTTCCCCTGTTTCAGTAACAAGGATAGCGGTTCGTTATATTAATCATTTGAATATCTTTCAACCCATTATTGATTTTTCAGAATACCTTGAAGCACCACCGAAAGTACCAAATAACCTCCCCAAAAATATTAGTAGCTTTCTTACTAAGGTAACTATCCATGATTTGGAGCGAGGTATTGCAGCAAATTTAATTCAAGCCTTTGAAAAAAGCGAGGCATGCCCAAACATTATTATCTTAGACATTGATGTATATAAACAAAAAGAATTTGATATTAATAATGAAGAAATATGGTCAGTATTCGAACAACTCCATGAGATGAAAAATCAAATTTTTTTTAATAGTATAACAGAAAAAACTGTGGAATTATTTAAATGAATAATGTCATCTGCCCTTGTCCAAGTTTTAGATCCTTTCGAGAGCCTTATACGGCTCGAGGATTAAGTGAAGATGCAAGTTGGCTTCAAGAGTCCTTTGACAAGATACTGAGTAACCTCTTAGAGGAGAATATAACTATAGGCGCAAGTCGTGAAAAGGTGCTCAAATCCCTTAAAAAAGCCTTTGCAGAATATTCTACAGATAATTGGGATGGGTATGGAGCGAAGGCTGTTGATAGATACTCTTATTATGAGGCACAAAGATTTATTAACGTCCTGCCAATAACAATTCCTGTCCCAGAAGTAGCTGTTGACCCTGATGGTGAGATTTCGTTTGAGTGGTATGCTGGTCCTCGTAAGGTATTTACCGTAAGTATAGGAAAAAATAGAGAACTTACCTACGCCGGTCTATTTGGAAGTAATAAAATATACGGGACCGAACATTTTGAAGATTTCATACCTAAGATAATCTTAGAAAATATTCAAAGAGTATTTTTATAAAAATCAGTAAAATTTGTTATTTATGATAGGAGATAATGAATCTTTATGTCGATATTTAATTAATAGTAACAGCTTTAGTCGCGCTCAATGCAGAGTAAAACATCAAGCATTTCTACCCCCCCAATAACCTTAAACTTTCTGTTTTCCGAATCGATGGATTAACTGAAAATAATATCTGGGAAATAGGCATACTGCATGTCGTAAAACCGTTATCGTTATCTTCTCCTTCCCCCAAAATCCTTTACGGAAGAGCTGATATTACTACTACAGACGTACAAAGTGTTAATCTCACCGTAGACCCTGATGATAAACCGCCGCGACACGCCAATATTGTTGGATGGCCTACAGAAAAAGATAAACAAAAAATAATCGCTTTAGAACTTGCAGCAAAGGCTACACTAAAACTTAATCCAAACCAGTAACACTTTATTCTATCTCTGGCTAAAGAAGCTGTATTCATATTACCTGGTTAAAATCCCTCCTCAGGCCACTTCGGAAATAATGCCCAGCTTGACGTATATCGGGTAAATCATCTCGCTGAGGGCGGAAAGCCTACTGGCGAATACCAGCGAACCAATAACGCAGCACAAGCCCCCGAGCAAAAGAGTATTAGATGCGCCGATCAGGCTGGCCAGGCTACCAGCCAGCAGGCTGCCGCAGGGCTCCATGCCGACAAAAGCCATGGTGAAAAAGCTCATTATCCGGCCGCGCTTATCCTCCTCCACAATGGTCTGAAGCAGCGTATTGGTCGAAGCCATCTGGACCATAAGCCCAAATCCAGTCAAAAGCAGCGGAAGGAGTGAGAGCATCAGAATGCGGGACAGGGAAAAGCCGATCAGCCCTAGGCCAAAGATGGCAGAGGCGGCAGCGATCATTTTCCCCAGCACAAGGGGGCTTCTTTGTGAGGCAAGATAAATAGATCCGAACAAAGCTCCCACGCCTGAGGCCGCCACCAGAAAACCAAGCGTTTTGGGGCCGCCGTGAAGAATGGTTTTGGCGAAAATAGGCATCAAGACCATGTATGGCATACCCATAAAACTGACCAGAGCAAGGAGCAGCAAAACCGATCTTATGGGCGCAAATCCAAAAGCATAGGCGAATCCATCTCGAAGCTCCTGCCTGACGTAGCTCCTCGTTGCCCCTTCCCCCCTCTCCCTAGGAGCAATCTTCATGGCCAACAAGGCACCAATAACCGCAAGAAAGGTCAATCCGTTCAGAAGGAAGCACATCCCCTCCCCGACCAAAGAAATCAGGATGCCAGCGATAGATGGTCCCAGCAGTCTTGCTCCATTAAACATTGTGGAGTTGAGAGCTATAGCGTTACCGAGATCATCCTTGCTCTCAACCATGTCAACCAAAAATGCCTGACGGCCGGGAATATCAAAGCCATTGATCAGACCGATGAATATACTCAATAGGATAATGTGCCAGGCAGCAATTTGCCCCGTTAAGGCTAAAGCAGCCAGAATAAAGGCCTGAATCATGGACAGGGTCTGAGTAGCCACCAGAAGACGGCGCCGATCCCATCTGTCAATCATCACTCCGGCCAGGGGAGCAAAAAGAAAGGCGGGAATCTGACTTGCAAACCCAACGACACCAAGCAAGAAACCCGAGTGGGTCAGATTGAACACCAGCCAGCTCATGGCCACCATTTGCATCCAGGTGCCGATCAGGGAAATGCTTTGGCCAAAAAAGAAAAGTCGAAAATTCCTATACCGAAGAGAGCGAAAAACCAGCTTCAGCCCTTTTATATCATGAGAGTTAGCTTGCGCGGGTTCCATATTTTTATTTTTTCATTCACTGTTTCATCCTGAATCCAAAGCGAACACCTGAAAAGCTTTATATTCCAGAATATTAACTCACACATTTTGTGAAAGTTAACTGATTGATTTTAAAATGCAATCAAGCATTCGCTCTGGCATAAGGTTCATAAAAGTCGACATGAACCAACGTATCCTTCACGTCTCTTTTTCTCTTGAGCGATCACTTTCTCTTGAGCAGTCAACCCCTTTTCCTTAGAAGAGCCGAGTATGACCAGCGAATAAATGACCTGTTTTCTCAAAAGTAAAAATTTTTCTCTATTATACAGCCTCTCTCCTAAAATGACAATTGAAAGATGCTCAAGTTATACAACAAATCCCTGGCCAAAAAAAATCACCTAAAAACCGATTGATTACTAACAAGAGAGTATTCGTAAATATATGAGAAAATATCTGACCGAGAGAACGAAAAATATCTGACACCAAGGCATTATGGGGCGGGGAGATACAATGCCTCCCAAATACCCATAAACTTGAAATAAGGGCTTGGAGAAAGGGTTAGTGAGCTTATGAAAAAATTCATCTTTACTATCCTTGCATTACTTATGATCCTGAGCTTTCCCATCGATCACGGATTGGCCTGGGGACCTGCTACTCACACCTACATTGTCCGAAAATTGGATAAGCGGCCTGGACTGGTCAATGCTCAAAAGATGTACGGAAGCATAGCCCCAGATATCTTCAGCTATATCTACCGGGTACCGGACAGGAAATTCTTGAATCAGCAAATGCACCACGAATTCATGGGCGTGTTGACTGCCGCGGCCGCTACTGATCAGAAGAATCTCAAAGCATTTGCCCTCGGATTCATCAGCCATAATGATGTCTGGGGAGCTGATTACCTGGCTCGCAATGAGCAAGGCTATATCACTCTGAAGGCTGATCAGCTTATATACAAGGTATTGAAAGGGAATCCTGAGCAATTTTCAGAGGAGCTGAAGGGCACTCTGCGGGCCCTAATCGCTCTCGATTATCAGGAAGCTCGTGATCTAGGCTGCATCGCCGTAGAGTACGGTGTGGACCTTTTGGTCAGGCGCTATAGCGATCCTGAGATCGGAGCCAGACTGATTCTGGCAACCACGCTGAGAGACCATGAGATTCCCCACCTGCTGGCCTCGGTCTATGGATACAAGGAAGAAGCAGCTAAAACTATCATCGAGGCTGAAGCGGCATTCAAAAAGATAATGGCCGATTACGGAAAAGATCTTTTGATGGATGAAAGATCAGCAATTGAGGCCGTAGCTGAGCAGATTGCCGAGATCGCTCCCAAGGCACTTTGCATTGATCTGCCTGAGAAAGATAAGCTAATCAGAATCGGAATCGAGTTAATCTCAGGGGCAATGAATGTCTGCCGGACCGATTATTCTCAGTCAATTTCGGCCACGGTCGAGGCCATAAGAAAAAATATCGAAAAGGTCAATGCCGATTTAGATCTGCCGGATAATTTTGAGTAATTCTTTCGCTAAATGCTTAACACAAGTAGGCGGCAGATCCAATTACCCAATCAACTGTAGGGGCGGCCCTTGGGGGTCCGCCCAAATTGCGCACTTTGTTAGCGGAAGAACCATTTAGCCGCTCTTAGATGTCGCTTTGCCTATAGGCGCCTGCAAGGCTTTTAACGTAATTCGCTCTTATATATCAAACACCATAAACCCTATATCAGAATAACCATAAACCCTCGAAGGGGGCTTAGCTCTTATTAGGGTTATGTCTCTCAAATGGTAGCTAATAAATAAGAGCGACGTAATTAGCTGTTCTTTTGGATGTCACTTTGCCTATAGGCGCCTGCCCGAGGGAAGGGAAGAAAAAATGCGCGGGCAAAAAGCGAGAAAATTGGCTATTGGCCATGATGCTTAGCTGGCGGACTTACCAAGGATAGGGCAAAATTCAGATAGAGCTCGGCTGTTTGCACCACCTGCAAGAAGGCTACCGATTCATCAGGTGTGTGAGCAGTCTCAAGCCGCCCCGGCCCCAGAATAATAGGATCCACCCCCGCGGCCCAGAGCACATTCCCATCCGAATGGCTCCTGAAGACTTGCGGCTCCCAGGGCAAGGAAAGTGATTTATACACCTCTTTCAGTCTCTTCACCAGGAGTCTATCCTGAGAAATCCGGTACCCTGAATGGGTATTCTCAAACCTGATGTAAGGCTCTAAACCCGGAATACTCTGGCCAGCCGCCTCAACGATCTGCTCTAATTCGGCCTTGAGCACATCGATCCTTGAGTCAGGCGGAGCATGAAGGTCCAGCCAGGCTTCACAGGTATCAGGCACGACAAATCCACCCGGAAAACCGGCAAGTTGCCTGATATTATATACCAGCCCATGAGGTACCGAAGTGGTGTATTCGGTAACCTGCAAAAGGAGTTTTAGCATGGTCTCAATGGCATTTTGCCCAAGCTCAGGCAGGGAAGAGTGAGCTCTTTTGCCGCGAGTGCGCAAAAGTACCTCAAGGTAGCCATAATGGCCGAGGCATGGGACCATATTAGTAGGCTCACCAACCACTGCCCAGGGAAAACTATATTCCCGAACCAGGGTCTTGGCTCCGTCACTTTCCTCTTCCTCACCCACAACCAGGGCAAGCCCTACAGGTGGGAGAGGCTTCCCCAACTCGGCCATCGAGATGAAAGCCTCGATCATGGCCGCACAACCTGCCTTCATATCAGACACGCCAAGGCCAAAAACTACGTCCTGTTCCTCATAAAAACCATAATTTTCAAGATCAAAGGCCGTAATCGTATCCAAGTGCCCGACAAAGCAAAGATCTACCTCATCGACCCCCTCGGGTAGGACCAGAATATTAAAACGATTTTCATCCACTTTCTGCCTAACCGCGGGCAGGCCGTGTCTTTTGAGGTAATCATCCACATACTCGAGGATCTCTTCCTCTTTCCCCGAAGGGCTGTAGATATTGACCATATCCCTGAGCAGGTTTTTCAACCTCTCAGGTTGAATGCCTGCTGCTTTAGTGGTTTCGATGGTTGTTTCCATTCCGCGGCCTTTTGGCTGAATTCCCTGCCTTTTTCTGTAACTCCTGATAGGTGCGCAGGTTCAAGCTCAGATAGACATGCTTTTGTGGGTTGCGAAACCCCTTCTTTTTAAATAACTGCAAGGCTGCATAGTCGCTGGCCCCCGTATCCACCAAAAACATCCGAACCCCGTCTTCGATCATCTTCTCAGCCAGTTTGTCAAATAGTCGGCTGGCTATCCCCTGCCAATGATAAGCAGGCAACACCCCCAACCAGACAAGATAGCCGTACTTCCATGATGATTTCTTCTTGGAGACCGTGGTCCCAAGAGCAAAGCCCACGATCTTTTTATCAAGCTCAGCTACAAGGCAATACTCACTATCTGAATTGAAAAGAGATGTTACCTCATATTCATCCCAGGTGCGATAGAGAGTAGGTACCTCCTGAGCAGTAAAAATCAACTCACCCAAATGAAAGACTTCGGGCAGATCATCAATCTGCATCTCTCTGAGATTGACTTCAAGCCTCTTTTTTCGACAACTCTCTGTACTTTCTTCCTCCCTACCCTGAATATCCTCAAGTTTCAGCTGGTTTTCTGACTCTCCAGTATCCATAAAATTAAATAAAAACCCCCTTTTTTGGTCATTATGAGCTAATAAGCGGTCTTTTCGCTAAGTGCCTAACACACGAGTGCGCAGCAGATCAATACGCTATCAATTGTAGGGTAGAGGCGGCCCTTAGGGCCGCCCAAATTGCGCGCTTTGTTAGCGAAAGAACCAATAATATTTAGAGTTAATAATATTTACCATTGCATCAATGTAAAGTATAACAATATCTTGCCCTTATGTCAAAAGCACTCGAAAAAAGTCAGATGTTCCCCTGCAATCTCTCGATCATCAACCGAAACTCATCCTCTTTCAGTATCTTAAGGCCAAGATCGCAAGCTTTTTGAAACTTTGAGCCAGGCTGCTCACCAACCACAACAAAATCAATAGATTTTCCTACCGCACTGCCAATGATCCCACCAAGGCTCTTAACCATCTCCTCAGCTTGAGCGCGGGTAAAGCTGCGAAGCGTACCAGTGAAGATAAACCGCTGGCCGGCCAAGCCTCCATCCTCCTTTCTCCGCTCGGCGGTGTCTGCCTCTTCTGTCCAAACCAGCCCAGCCTGACGGAGTCTATTCAAAACCTGACGGTTTCTTTCAGCCCGGAAGAATTTTTCAATACTCTCAGCCATAACCGGGCCCACCCCTGAAACCTTTTCTAACTCTTCTCGGCTAGCTGCCCCGAGAGCATCTAGAGAGCGAAAGTATCTAGCCAGATTTTCCGCGGCCACGACTCCAACATGCCTGATACCCAAGGCGAAAATCAGAGCCGAAAGAGGTCTTCTTTTACTTTTTTCCAAGGCTGAGAGAAGATTTTGAGCAGACTTTTCAGCCATCCGCTCAAGGGCCTTTAGCTCCTCCAGACGAAGATCATAGAGATCAGCAGGATTTTTTACTCTGCCGCCAGCCACCAATTGGCGAATTAACGCAGGTCCTAATTCTTCGATATCCATCGCATTTCGGGAAGCGAAATGCTGGATGATTCTCTCAATCTGAGCCGAGCAGTCAAGGTTCTGACAACGATAAGCCGCCTCTTCCTCCTCCCTAATAACCGCACCGCCACAGGCAGGACAAAGGGAGGGCATCTGAAACTGCCGCTCCTGCCCGGTGCGCACTGAGGTAACCACCTTGACCACCTTAGGGATCACCTCTCCACCCTTTTCGATAATTACCCGATCCCCGATTCGGATATCTTTTCGATTAATTTCATCCGCATTATGGAGCGTCGCTCGGCTGATAACCGAGCCTGATAACGCCACCGGCTCAAGAATGGCCACTGGGGTTATGGTTCCGGTTCTTCCAACCTGAAGCTGAATGTCAAGCAGCCTGGTTGTGGCCTGCCGGCCGGGGAATTTATACGATATGGCCCAGCGGGGATTTTTGGCTGTCTCTCCAAGCTGTCTCTGCTGGACAAATGAATTGACCTTGATCACCAGACCGTCTATCTCAAAGGGAAGGGCCTCTCTGCGATCCTCCCACTCCTGACAGCAGTCGATCACGGCCTGGATTCCCAGGCAGACCCTGCGATGAGGAGTAACCTTAAAGCCCATTCTCTCAAGCAGGTCCATAGCCTCAGACTGAGTTTCTGGCAAGTCTTGCTCAGCCAGGCAGGCATACAGAAAGATATCAAGCGGCCTTTTGGCTACAAGTCGAGGATCGAGTAGTTTCAGTGAGCCAGCCGTGGCATTTCTCGGATTGGCAAACAAGGGCTCCCCAGCCCTTTCTCTAGCCTGATTGACCCTGGCAAAATTCTCCCTGGTCATAAACACTTCTCCCCGAACCTCCAAGGAGTGCATCGACAGAGGAATTTGAGAAGAGAATATGGTCAGGGGAATTGATTTGATAGTTTTTAGATTGGCGGTTATGTCATCCCCATAGAGGCCATCTCCTCTGGTTGAACCCTGCACCAGACGGCCCTGTTCATAGCGTAGCGAAACCGCCACCCCGTCAACCTTGAGCTCGACTGCGTATTCTATCTGGGCTGAGGTGTTAAGCCCACGCTGAACCCTGCGGTCAAACTCCAAAAGCTCTTGCCAGGAGTAAGTGTTAGCCAAACTTAGCATTGAAACTTTATGCTCGACCACCGGAAAGCCTGATAGGGGCTCACCTGCGACTCTCCGAGTAGGGGAATCCGCGGTTATCAGCTCAGGGAATCTTTCCTCAAGAGCCAAAAGTTGCTCCATCAGCCGATCATATTCCTGATCAGAAATCTCTGGCTCATTAGCTACATAGTAGCACCAGTCATGGTGCCGAATCTCCTGGCGCAGCCTATCGATTTGCTCCTTGGCCACATCCCGATCAAGTTTTTCCCCGCTCATACCCTAAAACTTTTCTAAAACTTTCAGCCCTGCTTCTTTTTCTTGGGCTTCTTTTTCTTGGCGATCTTTTTCTTTTCGATCCGCTTTTTTACGATGAGGCCTTGGCGTTTAACTTTATCCCTACCCTGCCTGACCTGAGCTGGCTGGAAGAGCCCCCTCCTGTTTCTTTATCCCCTGCTCGATTTTGCTCTTTAGCCCCTTGACCCGCTCCTGGAATTGTCTGGTCAGCTCTCTTCCCTCATCCTCATTATTGATCACATGGGGAGTGATCAAAATGATGAGCTCGGTTTTGTAGACTGTATCCGTAGTGTGTGAGAAAAGATACCCTAGGATCGGGATATCTGCCAAAAATGGGATGCCGGTCCGTCCCTTAGATTTTTGCTCCTTAATCAGGCCGCCGATAACCAAGGTTTCCCCATCGTGGACAACCACTGAGGTTTCAGCCTTGCGGGTACTAAAAATATACTTCTCATCAGTGCTAGAGCCTTGGGCCAATTGGCTCACCTCTTGCTTGAGCTTAAGCGACACCAGCCCTTTTTCATTGATTTTGGGAGTAAAGCTAAGCTTAATACCAGCATTTCTATAGTCATAGGTAGTGGTGGTGCGATTAGAAGTTGGATCGTACGATTCCCTACGGATCGGATAATCCTGAGTAATCTCGATCGAGGCCTCCTGATTATCAGAGGCTAAAATATGGGGACTTGAAAGAACATTCAATTTATTTTCGCCTGCCTTGGTATTAATTAAAGAGATAAAATTCTGCTGCTTACTCAGCATGTAATTGATTCCGTTCCGATAACTTGGCTTATTATCAGCTATACCACCAAGGTCCTGACCTAGACGGTAGGTTATTCCTCCTGAGGCAGAGCCAGTCAAAGACCAATCAAGACCAAAATCTTTCATATCATCTATGCTGATCTCGGCTACTAGGACCTCGATCAGGGCCTGTTTTGGCTGCACATCTAGCTTTTTGATGGTCTCTTTGACCGCTTCCCAGTTTCGGGGAGAAGTGGTGATGATAAGAGCGTTAATATCTTCGGCCGCAACTACGGTTACATCTCCCTGAACCTCACCTCCTTCGGCAGCGGCAAAGGGAGGAAATCCAAATGGCTGCTGAGCTGCTGCTGGCGGCTGAGCTGCTCCCTTGGCTGCTGCTCCCGGTTGAGTCTGGGGTGTTTGCTGAACAGCAGCAGGAGGAGCCCAGCTATCTTTCCTGGTGCCGCCACCCTTTTTGTAAATAGAGCTTAAGATAGTAGCCAGCTTTTTAGCATCTCCATTTTCTACATAGTAGACAAAAACCTTCTCCTTGGGCTGATAAATCGGTTTATCAAGCTCCTGAACAAATTTCAAAAGCCTCTTCATGTTAAAAGCCGTATCATTGATGATCATCAGGTTCAAATCTTCATGCTGAATAATGGGCCGAGGGGCGGATTTAGAAAGAAAGGGCTGCAATATGTTGACCATCTCCTTAACCGGAATATAATCCAGAGGGATGATCTGGGTAATAAAGCTTTCCTCCTGCGGAAGATTATCCCCTCCCTTGCCGGCCATGACCTCAATCGGATATGAAGGAGCCTCCTTAGCGTAGATGACTTTATAATGACGGCCTACGGGAACCAGGGTCAAGCCGTTGACTTCCAAAGCGGATTGCAAAACCTTGAAGAACTCACTCTTTGGGATTGGTCGAGTGGTCCTCATGCTGATCTGCCCCCCTTTGACTCCAGCTCCCATGATAAAGTCAAGATTAATAGCCTTACTGAGGGCAAAGAGAACCTCCTCAATTGGAGCATCAGTAAAATTAAGATCCACTACATCATCGTCCTCTCCTGCAGTTTCTGCACCAGATGAGATAACTCTCTGTCTGATATCTTCCGGCACCAAAGGCCCTTTGGGCTTGTCTTTTTGCTCCCCTTGCGGCTGAGCCTGCTTGAAAACCGAGCGAGCGGCACTATCCTCTTGGCCTTCCTTTCCGCTCACCTGCTCCCCTACTTTCCCTGCTGGGGCTGATGATTTCGTTTTATCAATCTGCTTCCCTTGATTATCCTTCTGAAGATCGCTCTTTTTTCCCTTTGTTTCTTCAGCCGGTCTAGGGCTGCGGCGGCCTCCTGCGCTGGCTTGGGCGTCTTCTGGCTGAGCTATTTTCTCTGTCTGGGCAACCTTAACTTTATAAGAGCTCTCTCTCCTCGAAGGAACAAGAGGAGCTTGGGCTGTCAGCGGCCCCTTACTCCGACCAGCAGCACAAGAGCATAGGAGAAATGCCAGGAGAGGAGCGATAAAAAACCTTGCATTATGTTTCATATATTGACCTCCGGATACTTAACAGTAGATTCTGTAATTGACATCATAATCAAGATCAAGATGTGATACCTCAAGATGGGCTCCCCCCCCGAAATGGATTAAAGAATGCTCCTCCGGGCCCGCTGCCTGGGGGCTGAAAGCCTGGTGGAGCCTGAAATCCAGGAGGAGGCTGAAAGCCGGGCGGAACCTGAAATCCCGGAGGCGGTGTGTAAATAGGCCGCTGCCCTGGAAACTGCGGGAAGGGGACCCCAGGAGGAACTCCCTGCTGGCCAGGGGGCACGATCGGCGGATAGCCAAACCCTGGTGGCTGCTGGCCTGGAAACCCTTGAGGCGGTGGATAAGGAGGAGGATAGGCTCCTTGCGGAGGAGGCTGGTAGTCTGGCGGAGGGGAAACATCCCCTGGCACATTCTCCTCTGGCAAACTGCCCGGCCCTTTTCGGGCTCCCTGAATACTCCGCTGACCAGATAATTCCTCTCCGAGAGATGGATCATTCTTTGGGGAAGAGCTACGAAACTTCTCCCAGAGGAGTAGTTCATATTCCTCCCCGTTTTTGCTCAGAATAACCCGATCCGGCAGAATATCAACGATTGTGGATTCGGAAATTTCCTCCCCAACCCGATAATCCTTGGGCTTGGTATCAATAATCCTACCTGGGATCGGAGGAAGCGGAACATCCCTCACCTCTCCATTACCCAGCCTTACCTTCCGGGATCGCTTCTGAGCCTCTTCCCGCACCGACCCTTGCATAATGGCATATTTATCTTTGATATTATTTTGCTTATCCTTAATAATAATTATTCCGTAAAGAGCCGGCTTCTTCATGCCCGGCTGATTGCGTTCAGTAGGATATTGCGGAATTTCCATCTTCGGCTGCTGCTCCGCGCTCTCCGCAGGGGGGGGAGGAGGAGGAATAAACTCGGTTCGCTCAGGCCGGAAAAGATCCTTATCAGCAATGACATCGTAGGTGTAGAGGGCAGGTTTGATCGGCTCTTCTTCCTTTAGGGGCTCTTGCTTGCTGGTGGCCCCGCGGATGACAGCAGGCAGGGATTTTTTCCACTCTCCCCGCAGGATTGGCCCCCAGGTTCGATAAACATTAAAGCTCAATAAGGCTACGATGATGAAAAGTCCAAAATTAACCAAAAAAATACGCTTAAACAAAGAGCTTCTCCTGTAGTAAAATCTTCTCAGACACTACCCTTTGCGCTTATCCTTATCTTTATCAAGAGTAGCTTTACTATTTAAAATGAAACCAGAAACATCAATTCTCGCTTCAACATCTTTAGGATCCCGGATCCTATAAACCCGGATGTTTAGATTAGAAACACTCAAAAATTTGGGGTATGATTCAATTTCAAAGAGGAACTCCTTCAGTTTAGTTATGGTGCACTGAGTGGTAATCTGAACAGGGACCTCAAGCAGAATCCCTCTCTCCTTCGGATTAATAATTCTCTGGCTGCTGATGGTCAACTCATGTTCAGCAGCCATATCGTTCAGAATGGTTTGCAATTCAGCGGCGGCAACAGCCGGAGTGTCGCCAGATAAGAGCCGCTGATCAAAGGCTTGTCGCTTATCTTTTAAATAAGCCAGACGAGCCTGAACGATTCCCTTTTTTTCAGCAATGGCAGAGAAATTTTCGATCCGGCGCCTTTTATCCTCAACCTCCTGCTTGAGTTTCAAGTTATGCCTCAATATTGGATAGATAATCCCAACCGCAAAGAGCAAAAATCCGACCAGGCTGCCAATTACCAGGATAGGTTCTTTATTTTTCTCGCTAATCTTGATCATCAGTTTCCCTTATTCAGAGTTCACTAACTTTTATCTTTCCTCTATCTTTACAGGGTATCTTTACAGGGTCTTTTTCCCGCGTTCCGCTTTGACAGGGGCTTGATTTTTATCCTTACCCAAAGCTTCCCCTTTCCCTAAATTTCCGCTATCCTTTTTACGTTCAATGTCAGCCTTGATCTTAAAGCGCTCTTTCCCAGGGCCCATCTTGGTAATGCTTGAGCCAAATTGAACATTTTCCAGCAGAGGGGAAATCTCCAGCATAGAAATGAGATTGGACGGAGACTCAGAATAGCCGTCAATTTCCAATTTTTCATTAGAAGCATTAAAATTATCCAACCACGTATCTGCCGGCAGAATAGTAGTCAGCTCCTTCAAAAGCTCCATCTTGCTGACCTCGCTATCGACAATATTGTTAATCATTGAAAGCTCTCGATCTACTTTCTCGATCTCCTGGGAGATATTTTTCACTACCTCTACCTCAGGCTGCAAGGCCTTCAGCCGCTTGCTCAATTCCGCAGATACCAGGCTGCTCTCATACTGCAAACCGAGAACCCAGGCCAAGCTTAAAACCACGATCAGAACCATCAGGCTAGCCGTGATCACAAGCTGGTTGACCTTTCGCTTGATTTTCTTCCCCTCAGCCAAAAAATTCAGCATAATCGGCTGATCTTCCAAGCCCCGAAGGGCTAGCCCGGTGGCCACCGACAAACTGGAGGCAATCTTACCCGGAATGCTCTTCGTAGTAAGCCCCCTCAGTGGGTTTAGGATTTTGACCTCCAAGCCAGTCTGAGCCTCGATGTATTCGGGCAAAAAACTACTATAGGCTTCGGTTCCGGTCAAGATCAGCTCATCGAGCTTTTTTTCCTCATCAGAAGAGCTAGAAAAAACCTGCATAGCAATTTCAAGCTCTCGGATGATATCCCTCCCCAAACTCACCGCAGACTCATCGATAAACTCATCGTCAGGCTCAAGGGCAAGGGTATCTTCCACCAGCCCCTCTTGGGGTGGCGGCTCAAAGAGAGGGGGTGAGATGAGCGAATCTGCCTCTTGTCTTCCTTTTTCTGTATCCTCTTGGCCCTCCTCAGCCCAGGATAGCCGCAAAGGGATCTGCTCATCCCTGCCGCCCATCACCCCGCCGTTTTCCTTCATCCGGCTATCGGCCATCCGGCTATCGGCGGCCTGCTCTATCTGCCGGATCGACTCGGCCGGCTTGGCTGGCTTATCGACTGGTTTGGCTTTTTCAGCAAATTTGGCCGTCTCTTCATTGATGTAGACATCTTCCAGCCTATTTTGCAGCCGACCAAAGCTTCTGGCTACCTTAATATCTTTTCCAGCCATAATCACCAGCTCAACCCTGCTTTCGCCGATATCTATGATAGCCGTAATTTTCTGATCGCTAAGATCATTTTGGCTGATCAGCCAGCTCATTCCACCAAGGGTAGTAACATCCACGATCGGGGGCTTAGTCTCTTCCAGCGACAGGAGATTGACCACCTTTTGCAAATCATCCTGTTTGACCACACCCAAAAGGATTTTCAAGGTCTCACCCTCCTGGCCAAGAACCTGGTAATCAAAGGAAATCCCCTGAACAGCGAAAGGAAGATGTCGCTCAACCTCATATTCCAGCATCTCATGAAGTTGCCTCTCATCAACCTTCGGCAGCAGGATCTCTTTCAGGGTTACCTTCTCTTTGGGAAGCCCGATGACGATCTGATCCTTTTTGATCCCTTTTGCCCGAATATAATTTTGCAGATCAAGACAAAGAGGATCGACCTCTACCTCTGCCTCGCCCTTGCCTGAGCTTGGCGGCAGAGGAGGGTACTTCCTAATGAAATAGTCAATCAGGACAATTCCCTTCAGGGTCCGCCCAAGATGGGCAATCCGAAGAACACGATCCCGAAAATCAATACCTAAACTTTGCTGTAAATATGGCAAATTATAACTCCATCCTTGAAAACTTGTTGATCAATTTCCGGCTACATCCAAATCAGCACCACCGGCCCCATCAGTTTGATTCGGATCTTGGCTGTATTCAGGAATAAAATTATCATTCCAATACATAGGCATCCAATACTTGTCCGGATCCCTTCGGTTGATAAAAGAAGCTTTGATCGCCCGCTGGACCGGAGAGGCCTTCATGATAGCAGTTGAAATAATATAGTAAAAGGTAGGCGGGGGCTCATCCCGATAAAGGCCACCGTTTTGCTCTTTTGTTTTCTGGACCACCTCAGGCGATTCAGGGATTAGTCCAGGATATAGGCCAATATCATAAGCTACCTGAATAACCTCTGGACTGGCAGTATTAAGAATAAGAGCCCTTCTGGTTGAAGGTATATTTTCTAGCTCTGGATACACCCCAAAGTATCGTTTAAAAGTGGCGACTATCTTCTTTTTTTTGGCGATTTCCTCTTCGCTATCACCCTTTTCGATCCGAAGCTGGCGGATCAAGCTCAGCTCATCTTCATTATCAAACGGAGCATCCTTGCACCTATAGCCCTGATCATGCGATTCATACCAATCATCTTCCGCTCCAATCCCCGGCAGCTGATAGGTATGATCCTTATCCACCCAATCCATAATCGAAAAAGCAATCATACTCATCTCTTCAGTAAGAGGCTCTATACCACAATATTTTTCCAAAAATTTTTTGAGCGCATTTTCATTTTTGGCTAGATCATTTAAGCCAAGTTTATCCCCTGCTGCCCTAAAACCATATTTACATCTTCCACCAGCTAATTCAAAATCTCTGAACGTAGGAGCTGCCTTCGCCCCCCCATCTTCACTCTTGCCAAAGATCAACTCTCCGGTGTCAAGATCTCGATAATGAGGCGATAGGTCTCCACAGATAGCTAGCTCGTATCGACCAAGCTCTAGGCCAGCCCTGGCCAGATAATAAGCCTGGATTTCGTCGCCAAAATTCTTGCTAACCTCCACCTCCGTTCGAATAGAATGAGCAAATTCAAGGGCAATAAAACTCAAAAGGAGTAAAACCCATAAAACCATCATCAGGGCAACTCCCTCAGAAGATTTTCCCCATCTTTGATTTAAGGCTCCCATACTCTCCTTGTGGGAGACTCCGATACTATTCTCCCCCTTATGAGGGCTCCTCATACTCTACTCCCCTTAATTGGGGAACTGGGTTTAACATCAGCAGAAAACACCCGCACCACCCTTGTTCATTAGACTTTATCGTAAATATAACTAATTGAAAATAAATAACTTTTAAAAAACTAAGATTCAAACTAACTCTTTATATATCAATATCTTACTTAAAAATAAATTTTTATTGGAAATAAAAGTCTATAAATAACAATAAGTTATAAAAATAATTTCCGATTAAGTCTATTATTGCGCACACTCATTGCCCAGAAGCTGAAGCTGCATTTACCCTCTGCTCGACAATTGGGATAGGAATTTGAAGCCGAATAACCATCTCCTGCGCCTCTTGCCTCCCCTGCCTTTCTTCACGATTCTCTTCCCCTTCTTTTAGCTTTCTCTGAATAGTTACCTCAATCTTTTCAGGCAGCTCCCTGAGATATCCTTCTCCGCTACGCACATCCTCCAGCAGATTCCAGTCATCATACCACTGAGGCTCGGCATCAAGCTCTCCCACCTCACCATAGGGCTTTTTTACTCCATAGTATCGGAAGGTAACGTCAACCACATCAGGATAAAGAGAGTGCCGATAAGATCTTGGCTTAAGCTCATCTGCCTCTTCCTCCTCATCATCATGAAAAATATCCTGGCCAAGCCAGGGGCTTTCTTCCATCACCAGGCCAGGTTTATTCTCATCCTGGCTGAGATAGTAAGACACAAGCCGCAAACTCCCCTTCTTCAGCTTCCGATCAATACCTGAAGCCGTGGTAATAAAGGTTACTCTTTTAGCCTCACCCAAAAATACTACCGGCCAGTTTTGCTGATTTTGATCATATCTTTTTTCGCCAGAGGCATCAATCTCATACTTGCCTGGTTTACGTAATCCCAGACAGGATTTGATATCCTGAATTAGAATATCAAACACACAGCGCATCCGCTGCTGCTCGTCCAATCTCTTGGTGCCAGTCTCCCACGAGCTCGTTCCCAATCTGAATCCACCCATGGTCACGGCCATAATCATGGCTAGGATAGTCAGCGAGATCAAGATCTCAATAAGGGTAAACCCCTGCTGCTGCCGCTTCTGCTTCATTATTTCTTGCGCTCTTGTCTCTTTCTTTTCCTCTCTTTTCGTGCTCCTCAGTCCCTTCTTGCCAGCAGACACACCTGCTGCTAAGCACACAATGAGATGAGGCTTTTATCAAGATGGCTTTCGATAAAACATCTTTAAGGTAGACAGCTCAACCTGCTTATCACGTTCGCCGCTCTTCCAGATGACCCGAACCGTGATCTTCTTCAGAAGAAATTTCTTATCCTCCCCAGACTTTTGCTTCTCCCACTCCTGCTCAAGCTCAGGGACGATATAATCTTCATCCACGATCTCCCACCGATACCCCTGAAATAGGTCTTCTCCATCCTGTGCCCCAAACTCACCCTGATGCTCCAGGGCTTCGAAATCTTCCACATACAGACAGCCCAAGACCTCATCCATCTTGGCTCTTGCCCCCATCACTGCTCGGCTATAGTCTGCCGATACCTTAACCGAACGCAACGAGCCGGAGAACAATTGAAATAAAATAACCAGGCCGATGGCTAAAATCGCCACGGCGATCATCACTTCAAGCAGGGTAAAGCCTGCCGACTCCCTACTCATGGTCGGCTGCTCTCTGAACCTTGACCCGACCAGTGATCGGATCGACTTCGATCTGAAACGCCAGCTTGGAGTTGTCTACCGCTAGGGTAATAGTTCCACCACTCGACTCACCCTTAGGATAAAAGATAATCTCTCCCACCCAGGAGCCAAGATCAGACTGCTTGTCTTCATTCTTATTCTTACTTTCATCCTGAGCGAGAAGGTCTTCGCCTTCAGCCTCTTGCTGCTCCTGCTGATCTCTCTCTGGCTCCTGATACGATAGACTCACCTCTTTATTATCAAGCTTTGAGCATAAATTAACCCGCACTTGCCTCCTCTTGAGACCCTTTTCTGTCAGCTCAGAGTCTTTCCGTGGACTGGAGGTTGACTCTCCCTCAATCTGAGTAGGCTGATCAGGCTCATCTTCTAGTTTTCGAGCTAGGGTTTCATATACATACCCATGCTCGAAAAGACTCACCGCATACTCTGATTTTTTGGAGATAGCCATCTGCCTCGTATAGCGCAAAACAGCGGACAGCTCACGAGCCGCGGCGCGCAATTTCACATTTTCTAAAGACTTTCCTATCCGTGGAGCCGCCAGGGCTAAGGCTGCCCCCATAATGACGATTACGATCACCAGCTCAATGAGAGTGAAGCCCCCTTCGACAGCTAGGATAGCCTCTGTCCCCTTCTGAACTTTTCTGGCGATTTTCCACATCTTGAGTTAATTTATTCTTTCTCTTTTAGCTCTTTTTGACTACTCTCCCAGCTCTCGCACCGAACCAGAAGATGAGCCTCCTCCCCCTGTCTCACTCTCCTCCGATTCTTCGCAGATATCATCCTCAGTTCCCTGTTGTCCATCGGGGCCCGCAGAGCAGGGTTGAGCATCCTCAGCCCGATAATAATAATCATTCCCCCAAGGGTCTTTGGGTAATTTTTTCATATACGGGCCATCCCACCGACCACTGCCCGCTCCCTCGGTGTCTTCTACCAGTGCGCTCAGGCTCTGAGGATAATGGCCGACATCCAGCCGATAAGTATCAAGTGCGGTCTTAAACAGGGAGATTTGAGCCCGCGCTGCCTGAATCCGTGATTTTTCCACCTTGCCAAACATTCTCGGCCCAACCAGAGCAGCCAAAAGCCCAATGATAATCATAACAATAAGAAGCTCGATCAAGGTAAAACCTTCATGCCTTGATGCACTCAATATTTTCAGATACTTTTTCATACTTAAACCCCTCATGATAAGTTTTGAGTATTTTTTAGGGACCCTTCGACCGAGAGTGGATATTATAGGATATTCACACAACCGGAAGCTGCTCTATTTAGTCTTTATTTAAGTCTTTATTTATGCCTTACTTATGCCTTCCCCTACAATCGGGATCTTATTACCCTACAGCGGGATCTCATTAATACTAAAGATAGCCATCAACATAGAAATAACAATAAAACCAACAATTAGACCCATGACCAAGATCATGGCTGGCTCCAGCATCGCTACCATTCGCTTGATAGTGGTGCGCGTCTGCCGATCATAGGCATCGGCCACTTTAAAAAGCATAGCTTCCAGTTGCCCGGTCTCCTCACCAACATCAATCATATGAATAGCCATAGGAGGAAACAGTCGAGATTGTAGCAGCGGCCCGGATATCTTTTCTCCTTCCTTAATTCTTCCCTGAATCTCCTTAATAGCCTTGGCCAAAACGGAATTGCCTACGATATCCTTGACAATGGCCAAAGATTGAAGTATTGGCACACCGCTTTGGACCAAGGTCCCAAGGGTTCTACTAAATCTTGAAACCTCGATTTTCTGAGTTAAATTTCCTAGAATCGGAAGCCGCAGCTTGAGCAAATCCCAATGCCACCTGCCACTATCCGTCCTTAGGTATTGCCTGACCAGCAAAAACAGCATCACTATAACCCCAACGATCAACCACCAATAGGTAATGATCAGGTTGCTGAATCCTAAAAGCAGCCTGGTAGGCAGAGGGAGGGTCTGTCCCATATCAGCAAAGATCTGAGTAAATTTCGGAACTACAAAGGTCAAAAGCACCACTACTGCCCCTCCACCGACAAGGGTCAAAAGCAGGGGATAAATTAAAGCTGAGGTAACACTTTCCTTGAATTCCTGAGAACTTTCCAGAAATTCGGCTAGTCTACTCAAGACATTTTCCAGAACGCCGCCCGATTCCCCAGCCTTGACCATGCTGATATAGAGCTTGGAAAAAACCCTTGGATGCCGGGCTAGAGCATCAGCAAAATGACTTCCACCATGAACGTTTTTCTGAACATCAGCTATGATCCGGCTAAGTTTCTTATTTTCCGTCAGCTCAGTCAGTATGGTCAGGCTTCTGTCCAGTGGTACTCCTGAGGAAGTTAACGTGGCTAATTCACTGGTGAAAACCAGAACATCCCTTTTTTTAATCCTCTGACCGAAAGAAAAAGAAAATGTGTTTTTCTCAGCCGAAGCAGATAACTTTCCCTTCTCTTCAACCCTGATAGGGAAATAGTTTGCCTCATGCAGCCGGCTAATTACCGCCTTCTTGTCTTTGGCCTCAATAGTGCCGGTAACCAGTTTGCCAAGTCTATCCGTTGCTTTATAGGTAAAAACCGCCATGAAAAACCTTATATCCCCATCCAGAATCTGAATATCAAAGGGTACATGTTCTCCTACATCCCGATAGCGTCCAGAATCTCAGCCTCATCCTCTTTGGTAACCCGCAGCACCTCTTCGATGGTGGTAATGCCCTTCTTTACCTTTTCCCAGCCATCTTCGCGCAAGGTTTTAAGTCCACCCTGAATAGCCTTTTGACGAATAATATTGGCCCCAGTCTTCTCAACAATCAGTCGTCGAATCGTCTCATTGATAAGGAGCAATTCATAGATTCCGGTTCTCCCTCGATAGCCAGTATTCTTGCATTCCTCGCATCCTCGACCGCGATAGACAATCGAGCTTTCCTTTGGCGACAGATTCATGCTCGCCAAAACCTTTTTATCCGGAATCACCGCTTGCTTGCACCGCTTGCAAATAGTGCGAACCAGCCTCTGGGCCAAAACTCCCTCCAGGCAGGAAGCCACTAGGTAGCCCTCAACCCCCATATCCAAAAGCCGGGTAACCGCTCCGCAAGAATCGTTGGTGTGCAGGGTGGAAAATACCAAATGCCCGGTCAGAGCGGATTGGATAGCGATTTCTGCGGTCTCAAGGTCTCGGATTTCACCAATCATCATGATATCCGGATCCTGGCGGACAATCGAGCGCAATCCACTAGCAAAGGTCAAACCGATCTTCGGATTCACCTGAATCTGATTCACCCCGCTCAATTGATACTCTACCGGGTCCTCAACAGTGATGATTTTTTTATCCGGGGAATTGATTTTCTCTAAGGCCGCATACAGGGTCGTGGTCTTGCCGCTTCCCGTAGGTCCAGTAACCAGGATGATCCCGTGAGGCTTGCGAATCAAAGCCTCAAACTGAGCAAGCTTATCCTCTGGAAAGCCAAGCTCCTCCAAGGTCAGCAAGATACTGCTGCGGTCAAGAATTCGCATGACCACACTCTCTCCATATAGAGTAGGAACAGTAGACACCCGAAGGTCAATCTTTTTGCCAGCAACCCTAAGCCTGACCCGGCCATCCTGCGGCAGCCGCCGCTCGGCAATGTTCAAATTAGCCATAATCTTTATTCGGGAGGTAATGGCCGCCTGAAGCCTCTTGGGAGGAGATTCGATATCGTGCAAGATACCGTCGATTCTGAGCCGAACCAGGAGCTTGTCTTCAAAGGGCTCAATATGGATATCACTGGCTCCGTCATCAATCCCCCTGGTAATAATCAGATTGACCAGCTTGATGATCGGGGCCTCGGAAGCCATATCCCGCAATTGATTGATATCTTCATCCTCGGTGGCGCTAACCAGCTGCATTTCATCTTCGTTCATATCCCCAATGATCCGCTCCATAGTCGTGGCCCCACCGCCATACTGCCGATCAATAGCGGCCAGGATATCGCTTTCTTTGGAAACATAGAGTTTCAATTTGCAGCCGGCAAAAAGGCTAATCTCATCAATGGTGGAAAAGTCCAAAGGGGCAGAGGTAGCTATAGATAGAACACTATCTTTCATCTCCAAGGGGAAGAATTTGTACTGCTTCATGAACTGCGGAGAAAAATCAATGCCCAAAAACGGCGTCTCTGGATATTCCGAAGCAGACAAAAAGGGCAATCCCAGATATTCGCTCAAAGCCCTATAGACATTTTCTTCGGAAACAAGGCCAAGGTCCATTAAAATCTTCTCAAGAGGCTGTCCGGTGTTTTTCTGCTCTGCAAGGGCTCTGTCGAGATCTTCTTGGTCAATCAACTTTTGATTTAACAGCAGCTCACAAATTCTCTTATTATTATAACTAATCATGAAACCTCAAGAGGCTAACTAAATGGAAACAAAACATATTGATTTTCAAAATAATGTTTACAGTATATCTAATCTGAAATCCTAAGTCAACAATCACCTGTCCATATTTCCAACTTCTAACTTTGCTCTTTCTGTTGAAGGTAAAATACCAATTTATGGAGAAATAATCAATGAAATTATTCATTCGGACCCGCACAATCTACCCAATGAGAAACACATGAGAAGAAACACAGTATGTGGATGTTACCTCAATCTTTCCATCTCCAAGTGGTATTTTCGCTCGCTCTTATATATCAGACACCATAAACCCTATATCAGAACAACCATAAACCCTCGAAGGGGCTTAGCTCTTATTTAGGGGGTTGTGTCTCTCAATGGTAGCTAATAAATAAGAACGTTTTCGCTAACAAAGTGCACAAGCTGGGGACAGGCACAAGGTCTGCCCCTGCAATTGATAGCGTAATTGATCCGCTTCGCACTTGTGTTACGCACTTGGCGAAAGAACCACTAAGCCATCAAGAGCAAGAAAAAGAATAGTGTAATAATCCCAGATGTTCCCCATGTTTAAATTAGGAGGAGGAGATAAGCCGCAGGGTAAGGGTATTGAGGTAAAAGATAATAGTATCCCCTTTGTCTCCCTGGAGCTGTTTAACCTTAATTCAATTCTCTTACCTTTGTCAGAAAGTGTTAGCCATAAGCATTATCCCTTATTTCTCCTGTCTTTTGGATTCAGCTACTATCCAGGCAGATCAGTTGATCGGCGCCATAGACAATGGTCATAGATCTTTGAATAAGTTGAGAGATCCATTTGTAGGTAACTTTTCTTATTGTTTTGATAATACCTTCTTCTCTGAGCTGGGTTTTTAATATCTCAAACAGGTTAAACCCTATAAACAGGATCAGGGTCATAGCCTCCCAGCCATGTTCATCATTGATAAAGGCATGTTTGAGGGCAAACTGCTCATTGCCTTTCTTAAAGGCATTATTCTCTACCCTCCAGCGAAGCTGACCGATTTGCTTCATCTCTAGCCCAGTTAA
>JAILZY010000031.1 GCA_023512255.1 bacterium
ATACTATTATCTTTTACCTCAATACCCTTACCCTGCGGCTTATCTCCTCCTCCTAATTTAAACATGGGGAACATCTGCCCTTCAAGCTTTAATCTTGACTCTCAAAGCATAATGCGAGTAAACTAAAAGGGTGCGCTTCTCGGGGGATCCATAGCGTTATAGGGTAGGCATAGCGTTATTTAGTAATTTTCCCGCTAAGTAGTTTTTTCGCCAAGCTTCGAGAGCAGATCTAATTGCCCGATCAATTGGAGGGTAATTATCCAACCAATTGGAGGGGCAGACACAAGGTGAGCCGCCCGAATTGCGCAGCTTTGTTGACGAGAGGACCATTCAGTCAGCCAGTGTTAGTCAAGAAGGCTACTATTTCCGAAAAAATCTTAGAAAAGAGCATCTGCCGTCAATTTAACTCAAGAATTTAACTCAAGGTTTTTTGCCGGTAAGATACGAAAAACCGGTAAGATAACATGATCACCTGAGTGAGGATAAAGCTATGCACATAGTCCATGTGTTTGCCCACATTAAGCCTGATCAGGTTGAGGCCTTTCGGGCGGCTACCATTGAAAATGCCCGCAGCAGCCTGAAAGAGCCTGGTGTTGCCCGATTCGATCTTATTCAACAACAGGATGACCCGACGCGGTTTGTCCTGCTTGAGGTATACCGCACTGTGGATGACGCGGCCCGACATAAGGAAACCGCCCATTATAAAAACTGGCGCGACCGGGTAGCCGAGATGATGGCCGAGCCGCGCACCAGCGTGAAATACTGGAATGCATTTCCTGATGATCAGGGCTGGGGCTAAAAACATGCGGTTTGAGTTTGCCACAGCCACCCGGATTATTTTTGGCCAAGGCAGCATCAATGAGGTAGCTCCACTGGCAGCCAAGCTTGGCCAGCGTGCCCTGCTAGTTACGGGTAAAAACCCAGAGCGAGGCCAGAGGCTCTTTTCTCAATTAAGAGAGCAGCGCATTGATGTTCACCTCTTTCAGGTGCCTGGCGAGCCAACCACATCCCTGGCGCTTGAGGGCGTGCAGGTTGCCCGCAGAATAGGATGCGATCTGGTGATCGGCCTTGGCGGAGGCAGTGTCCTGGATACGGGCAAGGTAATCGCTGCCCTCTTGACTAACAGCGGCGAGCTGATGGATTATCTTGAGATTATTGGCCGTGGCCAGCCGCTCACCCGGCCAGCAGCTCCCTATATTGCCATTCCAACCACTGCCGGAACAGGTGCCGAGGTTGCCTGTAATGCTGTCTTGATCTCACCCGAGCACCGGGTTAAGATCAGTATGCGAAGCCCGCTGATGATGGCCAGGCTAGCTGTGGTTGATCCAACCTTAACCTACAGCCTGCCTCCGGCTATTACCGCAAGCAGTGGACTTGATGCCCTGACCCAGCTCATCGAACCCTTTGTCTCCTGCCAGGCGAACCCGCTGACAGACAGCCTGTGCCGCGAGGGAATGCAAAGGGTCGCCCGCTCACTGCGCCGAGCCTGTGAGGATGGAAGTTCACAGGAGAGTCGGGAGGATATGGCCCTGGCCAGTCTCTTTAGCGGCCTAGCTCTGGCTAACGCTAGGCTTGGAGCTGTGCATGGCCTAGCAGGCCCCCTGGGAGGCATGATCGCGGCTCCCCACGGGATGATTTGCGCCAGGCTGCTGCCTCTGGTCATGGAAGCCAACGTGGCTGCCTGTAAGAGCCGAGCGCCGAGCGCCACGGCCTTGGCCCGGTACGATGAGGTGGCCAAAATTCTAACCGGAAAGGCTGCGGCCAAAGCCGCTGACGGCATCCTCTGGGTAAGTGAGCTTTGTACAGCCCTTGGGCTGCCGCGGCTTGGCGAATTTGGCCTAACCGAAGATAACTTGCCAGAAGCAGTAGATAAAGCCCAGCGGGCCAGCAGTATGAAAGGAAACCCGATTACCTTGACTGCAAAAGAGCTGACCGCGATCTTAAGAAAAGCTCTCTAGGAAGAGCTCTCTAAGAAAAACCCTCTACTTCTGAAGCAAGAAAAACCCTCTACTTCTGAAGGCCCATATATTCTTTCCCGGATTATTTCCTGCCCTTCTATCCCTTCCTGCTTTTTCCGAAACTGCTTTTGTCTTTATTCTTCCGCCCCTTACCCCTTCAGTCCGACTCGCCTCTTACCTCTTTTCAGTCTGAATCGCTGGGTGTAGATATGCCCTAAAGCCGTGGATAATTTTTCGCTCTTATATATCAGACACCATAAACCCTATATCAGAACAACCATAAACCCTCAAGCGTAATTTTTTACAAGATTGACTTATCTACATGGGAATTGTTAAGTTTCAAAAATCGTGTCACAGATTTTATAGTGGTTCTTTCGCTAACAAAGTGCGCAAGCTGGGCGGCCCCAAGGGCCGCCCCTACAATTGATAGCGTAATTGATCCGCTGCCCACTTGTGTTACCCACTTAGCGAAAAGATCATTTAGGTTACGATAAATCCTTGACAGATAAGGGAGGTGATGCTATATTTCTAGCACTTAAAGGGATCGAGGGTAAATTTATGGTGAAAAGTAAAAGTCTGAAGTCCCTGGAGAAGGAATTTCATCACTACTGCCAGACGAGATATTTTTTCCCCTTGGCTAATGCCTATCGGCATAATAATAATCTGGACAAATGTATTGAAGTACTTCGGCAAGGTCTGGTGTTTTTCCCTCGCTATTGGGCTGCTCGAGTGGCTCTTGGACGCGCCCTTTTTGAGAAGGGCGATTTTGATCAGGCACTAGCAGAGCTAGAAATGGCGGCTGATCATGTTCCGGAAAACCTTCTCCTTCACCGACTGCTGGCTACCATATATTTTAATCGGGGAGAGTTTCAAAAGGCTGCCCGATACTGCTGGCTGGTTTTATTTGTCAGTCCACAGGATCAGGAATGCTTAAATATTATGAATAAGATCTTGGAAATTCAAGGCCAGTCCTCGATCCAGGACCAGGACCAAGACCAAGATAAACCTTTCCACCAGGATAAGCCCCTCTTATATCAAGAAGAGAATTTGGCAGAAGCTCGGAAAGAGAAGAGCGATTCTCCTTCCCCTCCTCCAGAAGAGGAAATCATCACCCCGACAATTGCCGAACTGTATTTGTCGCAAGGGTTTCGGGACAAGGCGATAGAGATCTATCAACGGCTGCTGGCTGAGCAGCCAGACCGGGACGAGTGGCGAGAGCGGCTCTATGCTATTCAGGGCGAGGTTGCTCCGGCGCCGAGAGCAAAAATGCAGTCTCAACAAAGTGACAAAATAGTCCAGCAGCTTGAAACCTGGTTGAAGAATATTGAGACCTTAACCATGAATTGATTCTACAGTAGTTGACTGCATTGGGAAAGTGCGGTTTCCATGATTGATTATGCAATTGATTATACATCGAGATATCAACAAGTTATAGCTCAATTTCCTGGCCAGGATATAGATGCTCTTATGGTAACTAACCCGGTCAACCAAAGATACCTGACCGGCCTGGTGATGAGCGACGCAGAGCTTATTGTGACTCCTTCAGGGAGCGCCCTGTTTGTCGATTCTCGATATTTCCTTGAGGTTCAAGAGAGCAGACTTCCCTTTGCGCTTGAGGTTGTGCAGTTTGCGGATAAATATCAATTAATCCCTGGCTGGCTCAGCGATCATAACCTGCATCGGGTTGGGGTTGAAGCCGATTTTGTTGCTTACCATAATTTTGTCTCCTGGCAAGAGAAGATTTCTGGTAAGCTTTTCCCTTGCCGGAATATCATTGAAAATATCAGAATGCGCAAAGATGAGACCGAAGTTAAGCTTATCCGCAAGTCAATCGCTATAGTGGCCGAGATCATCAAAAAAATTCCCGATCTGCTCAACAATTTTTCACAAATTACCGAAAGAGATCTTAGTGTGGAAATTGATTATTTAATGAAAAAAACAGGAGCAGAGCGGACAGCTTTTGACACTATTGTTGCCTCAGGAGAGCGGGCAGCTATGCCACATGCGCTGCCAACTGGGCGAAAATTGCGAGCTGGCGAGGTGGTGCTTATTGACCTAGGAGCTGTTTTCGAGGGATATCATTCTGATTTAACCCGCACCTTTTCTCTAGGAGAGGAGTCAGAAGAGGTAAAAGGGCTATTTCAGATTTTGAAATCAGCTCAACAGGCAGCCATTGATCACATTCGGCCAGGGGTTATGGCCAAAGAGGTCGATGCCGCGGCCAGGCAGGTCATTGAGCAGGCAGGATATGGTCAGTTTTTTGGGCATGGCACTGGACATGGCGTTGGCCTTGAGATTCATGAGCTACCACGGCTATCTCCTCCCAGTGAGACGGTGCTTGAGGAAGGTATGATCTTTACCATAGAGCCAGGGATATACTTACCTGGACGGCTGGGCTTGAGGCTTGAAGATATGGTGCTGGTGAGCCAGCAAGGCAGTCAGATCCTTACCCAGGCCATACCGAGAGAAATGGGCCTGATTTTAGGCTAAGGCAAGATAGGGGAGCAAGGGTTTTTAAAAAAATTCTTTGAGCATTTGAGCAAAAGAGAAACAGATGGACATTCAGAAAATTGAACAGATTTTGAATCTTATTGAGAAAACAAATTTTGTCGAGGTTGAGATAGAAGAAGCCGGCTTTCGGATTAAAGCTCGTCGGGCTAACGGCCTGGCCGCGCCTAGGTCAGAGATTAAACCGGAATCTGGGGCTAAGGTGGCTGCAAAAGATATAGTCAGCGAAACTGACAATTGTTTCATTACCCGATCGCCCCTAGTTGGAACCTTTTATCGGGCTCCCTCACCCAATGCTACCCCTTTTGTTGAGGTAGGAGATGTGGTTAAAAAAGGGCAGGTGCTGTGTATTATCGAGGCCATGAAACTGATGAACGAGGTTGAAGCTGAGGTAGATGGGAAGATTGTTTCTATATTTGTTGAAAATGCCCAGCCGGTCGAATACGGCGAGCCACTATTTCTGATTCAAAAAAGTTGAATTCCTGCTGTGTAAGTGAGGACCTTGACTATTCATGTTTTCAAAGATCCTAATTGCTAACCGGGGAGAGATTGCCCTGAGGATTATCCGAGCGTGCAAGGAACTCGGCATTCAAACCGTAGCTATCTATTCTGAAACCGATGCTAACTCCTTGCATGTTAAATTCGCTGATGAAGCTATCTGCATCGGCCCGGCGGAAGCATACAAGAGCTATTTGAATATTCCATCTATTATCAGCGCGGCTGAAATTACCGATGCGGAGGCTATTCACCCAGGGTATGGATTTTTATCCGAGAATCATCGGTTTGTAGAAATATGCGAAACCTGCAAAATCAAGTTTATTGGTCCCAGCCTAGAGAGCATCAAGCAGATGGGAGATAAGGCCCGAGCCAGGCAGATTATGGAAGCAGCCGGAATTCCGGTTATTCCAGGCAGTGGGAAGGCGGTCGAAACCGATGTCGAGGCCTTTGAAATTGCTAATCAAATTGGATTTCCAGTGATTATTAAAGCGGCTGGTGGAGGAGGAGGCCGAGGGATGCGGGTGGTCCACACTGAGGCCAGTTTTTTAAACGCCTTTATGACCGCCCAGGCTGAAGCCATCAGCTCTTTTGATAATCCCAAGCTTTATATAGAAAAGCTCATTGAGCGGCCAAGGCATATCGAGTTCCAAGTACTCGGTGATCATTATGGAAACATTGTTCATCTCGGAGAGAGGGAGTGCTCCATTCAGAGGCGGTATCAAAAACTGATTGAAGAATCTCCCTCAGTCTGTTTGACCCCTAGGTTGCGGGGGAAAATGGGCGAAGCCGCGATCAATGCTGCCAAGGCGGTAAATTATTACAGCAGCGGCACGATAGAATTTCTTCTCGACAAGAATGATAATTTTTATTTCATGGAGATGAACACCAGAATCCAAGTTGAACATCCGGTCACTGAGATGGTTACTGGAGTTGACCTCATCAAAGAACAGATAAAGGTGGCTGCGGGAGAAAAGCTGTCCTTTTCCCAGGAGGATATCAAGATCAGAGGCCATGCTATCGAATGTCGGATTAATGCTGAAAATCCTCGCTCATTTATCCCCTGCCCGGGGACGATCACCAGCTTCCATTTGCCAGGGGGGCCAGGGATAAGGGTAGATACGGCTGCTTATCTCAATTGTAAAATATCTTCCTATTATGACTCTTTGATTGCTAAATTGATCGCTTACGGCAATAGCCGGCAGGAGGCGATCTGCAGGATGCAAAGGGCTCTTGAGGAATTTATTATCGAGGGAATTGAGACCACAATTCCTTTCCACATCGAAATGATGAAGAATAAGGATTTTATTGATGGAAATATAGATACAGATTTTTTGCGTCGATTAAATGTCAATTAAAAACCTATCGATTAAATGTCAATTAAAAACCTATAAGTAGAATAAGCAGGAGGAATTATTAGGTATGATTAGTGCAGAGGACCTGGCGGCTATTAAAAAAGAGCTACTGAAGGAACGAGCTCGAATTCTTGCTGCCGGAGATAAAACCATTGAAGATGGTTTGCAGCAAAACCCTGAAGATTTGCCGGATTTTGCTGACCAATCTTCATTTGAATCAGATCGAAATTTTATGCTGAGAATGCGGGATAGGGAGCGAAAGCTCTTGGCTAAAATTGACCAGGCTCTAGAGCGCATTGAAGATGGAACGTTCGGAATATGTGATAATTGTGGAGAAGAGATAGGATTAAAACGTCTTATCGCTCGACCAGTAGTAACGCTCTGTGTTCATTGCAAGGAGCTGCAGGAGAAGCAGGAAAAATTTCTTTGATCCCTTGCCAATCTTTATCTTACTTTATCTTAATCTTAGGTGATCTTAAGCGCGAAAAAGCGCTACCTGCAACTGCTGCAATTTCTGCTGGTGCAGGTGCCACAGCCACTTGAGGAAGATGGCCTCATCTGAGGATTAGAATCCTTCCCCCGCGAAAATTTCGTGCCAAAGGTTGACAGTTGTTTGTTCAAATGACAGCTCTTACAGTAAGGACAGACAACTGCCTCCTTTTGGCTTATGCTCACAAGCTGTTCAAAATTTTGATGGCAATCCAGGCATTCGTATTCATAAATCGGCATCGGACTATTTCCTTTTTTCTAGGTGAATCTCTTCAATTAAGTGGCCAAAAACTTACACCAGTGGCCACATCGCGGCTCATCGCTATTTCGGCGATCCCTAAAACAATCAAGCGAAAACAATCATCGGCCTTCAAACCCCGAGGCCTCTGCTTTTGCTCTCTAGAGCTGTTTTCTAGCCTTCTATATTATACGAATTCGACCGCAATAGCAAGACGCAAGATAGCGAGCAGAGCGGATGTTTCCGCCCTTTTCCCTCCCTCAGAAGTTGGCCAGCCCGCAGGGCTTTGTGATTATTCTTAGTGATTATTAGATTTGGTGATTATTAGATAGCGAGAGGACCAGTTAGATAAACTCGACAGCCAAGTCAAGTGAGCCGGCCCACTTTTGAGCGTAGCTCTTAATAATTTGCCTTTGAAATTGTTTCCACTTTTGGCAACATTCATCATACTGTTCGATAATCTCAGCAAACTTTCTGATTGGTCCCCGATGCATTAGAGCCTCTTCCAGTCTGTCGCGAATGCCTTCATCTTCAACTGATTTCAAAAAATTTTCTCGTATTTTAAGCACTTCTTCCGGAGGCAGTGGATCAATTTTCACGAAACGTTCAGGATCGTTATAATCTATCTGTGAAATTGTCTCATCAGCACAATAGTCCTCAGAGACTTTTATGACCTCGCCGTTTAATCTATCTAGGTAATAGAAGATACCTTCAGCCTCGCTCTCAAAGGCTTCGATCAAATCGGCGAGCTCGACGCACAGCTTTCTCATAACTCCAGCCCCCTTTTTTATTCCCTTCCCTGATAAGCAGTGAGATAGATTATCCAAGATAGAAAATTATGATGAAGGAGAAATATTTCACACTATATCCCTTACGAGATTCCCTCTTTAATAAGTTTCGGAATAATACCCCAGAGCTCATCATTAAAATAAGGCTTATTGGAGGAGAAATTCCTTATGCAATTTGTAACTCCTTAAAATATCAATAACAGCCCAGAAATATCAATAAGCATACATATTGCATAAACCGTTCCGAGCAAAGAGCTAAAAATGACAGAAAGTGCGGCCCAGTAATCAATCAAAAAATATATTCCGATTAGCTAAGTGGTTTTCTCGCTAAGTGCGTAACACAAGTGCACAACGGATAAATTACGCTATCAATTGTAGGTGCGGACCTTGTGCCGCCGCAGCTTGCGCACTTTGTTAGCTAGAGGACCACTAAGTAAGTCACTGATATTTTTACTAATGTATGAGAATTCGATATTTTTTAATCTGAGGTTAAAGTTTTATGATGCAAATTTTATTCTAATGATGTATGCTAACATGACTATATGCTAAGCTGACTAATAGGTGGCGAAATTGAAGGTTTTTTATATCAAAATTCATATGGTAAATAAAGATAGAAATTAGAATAATGAGAGATTTTGAGGAAAAAAAATCCCCTGCTAACAAGGGGCCATCTACTGACATTTACGAGGAAAAACTCAGGATTTTGGATCGAGTTACTTCTTTTGTTGCTCATGAACTAAAAAATCCCTTTACTACGATCAATAATGTGCTTTATTTTCTCCAGAAAAAAATTCCCGATCAGGCTGATCCCATTTTCCAAAAATATCTTCACATCATCGAACATGAAATCAACAATGCAAACAGATTCCTGTCAACTCTGTTGTCTATTACGAGAAAATCGCCACTTAATCCGGTGCCCTCACAGATTAATGAGATTTTAAAGGAAACCATCCACCAGATTCCAATTTCTCAAAAAGTTAAAGTTACTCTAAACTTGGATCCGCTTATTCCGATCAGCTTGATCGATCCGGAACAAATTCAAATCGCTTTCTCCCAGGTCATTCGAAATGCCATCCAGGCTATGCCCGAAGGTGGAGAGCTCACTATTCAGACCTCTTGGGTTCAAAAAAAGATCGAAATCACCATCACCGATCAAGGAGAAGGGATTGATCCAAACAATTTACCCCATATTACTGAGGCTTTTTTCACTACCAAACCTAGAAATATTGGCCTAGGGCTGACCATTACTCAAAGGATAATTGAGGCCCATAGTGGGCAGATTCTCTTTGACAGTGTTCTTGGTCAGGGGACGAAGTGTACCATAGTATTGCCGCATTCATGATGGCCTAACACCAGGTAATTAAAAGTAGAAACCCGGATAGAAGGGAAAGATAACTCCTGACGATAGTTCAGTATGACAGCACTGAAATATTCAGGATGACAGTATTTATGGGTATGATACTGATATGATATATGGTAATGATACTGGTTATGATGTATGAAGGGTATACCTTTTTAAGGTATGATTTTATAAAGAGGAAAAGCAATGACAAATGATCTAAAAAAAGATAAAAAGAGCCAGCGTAAAGATACCTTTTCGAAAAGAAGGGTCTTGCTTGTTTATCCAGAAATTCCCCCAACTTATTGGAGTTTTCGATATGCTTTGCCGTTCGTTGGCAAGAAGGCGGCTATTCCGCCGCTTGGGCTTCTGACCGTAGCCGCCATGCTCCCACCCTCCTATGAGGTGAAATTTGTTGATATGAATGTTACCCCGCTGGAAAATGAGATGATTGCTCAGGCAGATCTTGTGCTTGCCTCAGCTATGATCGTCCAGAAGGAATCGCTGGCCAGACTGGCTGATCAGTGTAGGCAATTGGCTGTGCCGCTGGCAGCAGGGGGGCCATATCCTACCTCTTCTTATGAAAAAATAGAAAATGTGGATTACTTTATTTTAAATGAGGCTGAAGTAACTCTGCCACCCTTTCTGGCCGATTTTGAGCAGGGACAAGCCAGGCGCGTTTATACTGACCAGCGGCGAGCAGACATTACCATGACGCCCCAGCCGCGGTTTGACCTTCTCTCCTCCCTTCATGATTATGGCAGCATGGCCTTACAGTACTCCCGAGGCTGTCCCTTTAATTGTGAATTCTGTGATATCATCGAAATGTTTGGCCGCAAACCGCGCACGAAAACGAATCAGCAGTTTATGAGTGAGCTTGAACTCTTGTATTCCCTTGGCTGGCGGGGATCTGTTTTTATCGTCGATGATAACTTTGTCGGCAATAAGCAGCAGGTCAAGCAACTGCTGCCCTTGATTGCTGCCTGGCAGAAGCAGCGAGGCTATCCATTTGATTTATTTACTGAAGCCTCGGTTGATATGGCGGCTGATGAAGAGTTGATGGAGATGATGAGCGCGGCTGGATTCAATATGGTGTTTTTGGGAATTGAAACTCCGGTTGAGGAAACGCTCCTCAGCACGGGCAAAAAGCAAAATGTGAGGCAGGATCTGCTCGAGAGCGTATGCAAGATCCAGAACAAGGGAATTGAAGTAGCCGGCGGTTTTATTGTTGGTTTTGATACCGATCCTCCAGATATCTTTGATCGTCAGATCAAATTCATTCAAGAGTCAGGAATAGTGCTGGCCATGGTCGGTCTGCTGACTGCTTTGCCAGGCACTCAGCTGTATCGTCGGCTGCAAGCAGAAGGCCGGCTAGTGCAGGATTCTACGGGTAACAATACCCATGATTTTCAGTTGAATTTTGTGCCTAAAATGGATCTTTCAACTCTTCTACATGGATATAAGCGGCTCATTGCCCAAATCTATCACCCCAGATCGTACTTTAACCGCTGCCTGAATTTCCTGCGGAACATAAATCCTCATCAGAATTCCTCCCGCAAGATAGGGGCTGAAGAGCTCTACGCCTTATTTATGTCCCTCACCAAGCAGACCTTTTCTAACTATGGGCACCACTATCTAAAATATCTCGTCAAGTCATTCTTCATTAAGCCCCGGATGTTTCCCGAGGCGGTCCGACAGGCGATCATGGGGTATCATTTCTTTAAAATTACCCGCGAGATTCTGGCCGTGGATGATTTCAAGACCCGGGTCAGGCTGATGATAGAAGCTTATCGGGAAAAAATTCTCGATGCCTATTCTCTTGAGTTTGATAAGGCGGCCAAGGAGCTCAAGATCATCAAAGATAATCTCTTAAAAGAGCTCCGCAAGGAATACCTTAAAATTGATAAGGACTTCCGGCATCTGGTCGAAGAGTCTTTTAGGACACTTGAGAGTGCTTTAAATACTTACTATGGCCAGTTGATAGAGGCCACAAATGGTTAAAGGAGTAGTTTAATCATGAGCCTAAAAGAGAAGCTGGGAAAGCAGTTTGTCATCACCACTGAACTTGGCCCTAACACCATTTAGGTATTTACCTAGTGCTTAAAGGCCCTCTGACCAGTGTAAACCATAGTTACCTGAGGTCTGGCCTCATTACAGGCCTGGATAGATTCAAAATCCCGCACCGAGCCCCCAGGCTGAATAATGCCCGATATCCCCTCACGAATAGCTACATCGACAGCATCCCTGAAGGGGAAGAAAGCATCGGAGACCATCACTGATCCGATCAGATTCCCTTTTTTCTCCCTCACCTGCTGATCGATCTCTTCCTTGTCGCTTAAAGGCCGCTTTCCCTTGGCAATTTCCATCTCCAAGCTCTTGTAAGGAAGGCCGTGCTTTTGGAAGCAGAGGGCATCGGCATATTTAGTGTAGGCCTTAAAGATAGCGATTTCAGCGACCCCCACCCGGTCCTGCTCGCCGGTGCCGATGCCTACAGTAACCCCATCCTTGACATAGATGACCGAGTTTGAGGTAATCCCCTGCTCTACTCCCCAGCCAAAGAGCATGTCCTCGTATTCACGTTCCGTCGGCAGACGCTCAATCCGATACTCTTTTCCCTGATACTTGGCCGTAGCTGGCTTCAGGTCATCTTTGGAATTGATGATATTCAAGGGAGATTGCTGGACAATAATCCCACCATCGATCAGACTCTTGAAATCAACAAACCGCAAATTCCGGTACTTTTCCAACTGGTCGATCCGATCAAGCCTGATGATCCGTAAATTTTTCCACTGTCTGAGGATATCCACGCTCCCCTCTTCATATTCAGGGGCTATCACCACCTCAAGATAATTGCGGCCAATTTCCTCGGCTAATGATTTATCCACTGGCCGGTTAAAAGCAGCGCATCCGCCAAAGGCTGCAATTCGATCAGCCATGTTAGCCTTTCTATAAGCCTCGGCAATCGTCTCCCCATAAGCTGCACCGCTTGGGTTATTATGCTTCATGATGCAAGCGGCGGGTTTGCGATTAATATATCGGAGGATATTCAGGGCATTGTCAACATCGGTCAGATTGATTTTACCCGGATGTTTGCCAAATTGCAGCAGATTTTCCTCACTCAGGGCACTGACCAGTCCCTTATTGGGTTCAATAAACTTGCACTCCCCAAGCACCAGGTTCCCGTTGACCAATTCATATAAAGCCGCTTCCTGACCAGGGTTTTCCCCGTAGCGCAGCCCCTTTTCAATCAACTCTCCCTCATCGAGAATCTTCCATGTCCGCTTCCGATAGACTAGGGTCTGGTGGCCGAAGGTGATAGTCATGGTTTCGGGAAAATGGTCATCCATGATAGTTTTATAAGCTTGCCGATAATCTGTCATTGGTATATATATCTCCTTAAAGTTAGGGTACATCTGCAAGTTAGGGTACATCTGCCTCGCCTTCAAGATAACAAAATGGTAATCTAGAGTCAATAAAAAATGGCTCCCGGGAAAATATGAATTATTGCCAGAAAGTTATTGCCAGGAAAAGGATTATTGGAAGAGTGTTAATGCATTCCCCAAAAATTTATCCAAAAGCAAAAATAATTAACCTGCTTAACTTAAAGTTATGGTAAACTTTTCGCATGAATTCACTTAGCGGAATATTTATTACCTCATTTCTACTTGCCTTTTCTGGAGCAGTGGCTCCTGGCCCGGTTCTTACTATGACCATTGGGGAGTCCACCCGGCGGGGATTTTGGACCGGCCCGCTGATCATTCTCGGGCATGGAATCCTGGAGCTTATCCTGTTTGGGGCTGTTGTCCTAGGTGCAAGCCGGTTTCTGACCTTAGCTGCGGTCAAAGAGAGCACCAGTATCCTGGGGGGTGGCATCCTACTTTGGCTTGGAAGCAGCATGATTCGACAATCAAGCCGGGCCGGCGGCTCTCTCAGCGTCGCTGATTCTGGCTGCACTTCTTCGAAGAACCTAGTTATGGCTGGATTTCTGATTAGCCTCTCTAATCCCTATTGGACCATCTGGTGGGCGACCATAGGATTGAACTATATTGCCCTGTCCATCCCTTTTGGCAGGCTGGGATTGGCTAGCTTCTACTGCGGTCATATCCTGGCTGACCTATGCTGGTATAGCTTTGTTTCTGGAGTCGTTGCCTTGGGAAAGAGGGGCATCTCACCCAAAATCTACCACTTTATTATCCTGCTGTGCGGAATATTTCTTCTGATCTTTGGCCTCTATTTTTTATATTCCGGGCTCCGCTCTCTCATCCTCATAGGAGCTTAAACGCTCTTATTTATTAGCTACCATTGAGAGACATAACCCTAATAAGAGCTAAGCCCCTTCGAGGGTTTATGGTTGTTTTGATATAGGGTTTATGGTGCCTGATATATAAGAAGAGCGAGCTTAAATTACTCTCATCGCACTCCTGAGCTTAAATTAAAATAAATCTATAAATTAGCTAAAAAACAATAAAGATTTATTTTATTAATGTACGAAAAGAGATTAAAAAAATTACTCCACATTTTTCATCAACAACTCAGCCTGTAAGTTTTTAGGAAGTAGAAGAAACAAGGAGAGAATTCCATGAAAAGAACTATTAAATTATTTATCATAGTAAACCTCTTCGTTCTTTTTCTTCATAGCTCCTCTAGGGCGGATTATTGGGAAAAGGTTGTCAGCCAGGGGTTTGGTGATCCTGCTAATGATTATGCCTGGAGCATGGAAACCTTCCGGGGAAAGTTATATGTCGGAACATTGAATCCTATTCGGGGAGCGGAAATCTGGTGCAGTAGCAGCGGAGAGCCTGGTAGCTGGAAAAGAACATACAATGCCCGCTCCCCACTCTCCAATCTCGGTATCCGCAGCCTCTATGCGGATGCTAATCATGCTCTTTATGCCTGCACCTTTAATATCACCGGCGCTGAAATTCTAAGGTCTTTGGATGGGCGATCATGGACTATGGTTGAAAAAGGCCGTGGCTTGCTAAGAAAACAGAAGGACGACACTATCCGATGCATGATCCGTTTTGGAAAATATCTCTATGGGGGAGCTGGCGGCAAAAGCGCTCAGTTGTATCGAAGCAAGAATGGCTCAAACTGGACCCTGGTCAAAACAAACCCAAGCTTTGAATCAACTAAGGTATTAGATCCGAATACTGGAGCCGTGATTACTAACAATATCCTGATCGGAGAAATGGAAATATTCAAGGGGCAGCTCTATGCCTTCACCTGGACCAGAGATATGGACCTTGGAAATCTGATCGGCCAGGAGATCAAGGATATATCGACTCTCATTCCCAAGTCGCCGGGCGCTTTCGAGGTATGGCGAAGCAGTGATGGGGTAAATTGGGAAAAAGTGGTCGGCAAAGATGACCCCTATGGCAACGGAATGGGCTTCTGCCTCCATAATCCTGAAAATCTGGCCAACGACGTAGTTACCTCAGTGGCAGTGTACAAGGGGAAACTATACCTAGGAACCCAAAACGACAATGGGAATAGCAGTATCTGGAGGACAGAAAACGGAGAAGAATGGGAAAAGGTGCTGGATTTTTTCAGCCTTGGAGAGAGGTTCAACTTCTATGTCTGGCGCATGATCCCCTTTAAAGACAGGCTGTTTATCGGCACCTTAAATTTGGCTCTAAACTACAATGGCGGGTTGACAACAGCCGACAAAGCAACGGGCGCTCAGATCTGGGCCACTGAGTCTGGTGATCCTGGCACTTTTTATAACCTTGTCCATAATGGATTTGATGGCGAAACCATAGTTTATAAAGGCCTTGAAATCCCTAAAAATTATGGCGTCCGCTCCTTCGGCATTCTCCATGATACCCTGTTTGCGGGTACGGCAACCATAGCCAGTGTTCCAGTACCCAAAGAGGATGATCCTGACCAGAAGACCATTGCTGGCAAAAATATTGGCTGCGAAGTCTGGAAACTGATTGAGGAGTAGTGGCAAGATCATAATATTGTGAGCAAGCAGACAGCGACCGATCAAAGTTTGTTGTGCGCAGGTATTCTCACAATCTCAACAAATCCTTAAAGGGGAGGGGCAACATGAAAAGGGTTATTCTGCTACTTGTTATGGCTGTTCTTTTGATTTTCTCATTGAGCTTCGGCTGTGAGGCTGAATACTGGGAACAGGTGGCTAGTAATGGATTCGGCAATCCATCTAATGACTATGCCTGGTGTATGGCCACGTTTCAGGGGAAATTATATGTAGGGACGCTCAATACTCTCCAGGGGGGCGAGATTTGGAGAAGCGCTAGCGGAGAGCCTGGTAGCTGGGAGATGGTATATAAATCCCGCTCTTCGGTTTTCTCCAATGCCGGGGTGCGATACTTATATGCTGACGCAAATCAGGCCCTTTATGCCTGCACCTTAAACTCCCTTGGAGCTGAAATTTTAAGAACAACGGATGGCAAAGAGTGGACCGTGGTAAAAAAAGTGATCGGCAGACGATGGAATACCACCATTCGGTGCATGGTCCGCTTTGGAGAATATCTCTACGCCGGTGCCGGAGGCTATGGAGCCGAACTGTATCGGAGCAAAGATGGCCTGAGCTGGAGATTGGTCAAGACCAAGCCAAGCTTTCAGTCAAGTAAGGTTTATGATCCGCAAGCCCGAGCAGCCGTAGTCAATAACACTATGATCGGCGAGCTGGCGGTTTTTCATGATCAACTCTATGCCTTCACCTGGACTAAGGAGGCCAGATATCGGGATCTAGCCGAACATGTATTCGGTTACGAAGTGGACAGACCAACCTATATGTCAAACTCTCCTGGTGCCTTTGAGGTGTGGCGAAGCAGTGACGGAGTGGAGTGGGAGAAGGTAATTGGCCTGGATGACAAGTACGGCAACGGCATGGGGCTTTCTCTGCTAGATCCTGCCGGCTTAGCCAATGATGTAGTTACCTCGGCTTTGGTTTTCCATGATCAGTTATATATGGGAACCCAAAACACCAATGGAAACAGCACTATCTGGAGGACCTCAGATGGGACAAGCTGGAGCAAGGTGCTGGACTTTTCTGAGCTCGGTGAGCGGGCTAACTATTATATTTGGCGCATGATTTCCTTCCAAGATAAGCTGTTTGTCGGCACAATGAACGTAGGACCGATAACCGCCCCTGGTGTGACCGGAGCCCAAATTTGGGTTTCTCCATCTGGGGATTATGGATCTTTCACCAATCTTGTCCACAATGGATTCGACGGGGAAAGCTGGACCAATGGGGCAGGTCTTGAGATCCCCAAAAATATCGGAGTGCGCAGTTTCGGCATCTTGAATGACACCCTCTATGCAGGCACGGCAGTCATCCCAAGCGTGATAATTCCAAGAGAGTGCAGCCCATACGGCATATATAGTTTCTTTAGTCATCAGCAGAAGGTTATCGCTGGAAGAGATGTCGGATGTGAAATCTGGAGGCTGGTGCAGTAAATTACCCTCCTAATTACCCCCCAGTAGCAGGGTAATTGCATGAAAATCTACCAATACCAAAAAGTTATCAAATACTTAAAAGTTATCAAATACTTATCTAGATTAACCATAATTAGCTACCTATGTAACATATTGATATTATTGGCCAATCAATTCTCATGCAATCGCCCTGCTCCCAGTAATATTCGATAATGCAGCAATAAATCAAAAAAATAAATTAAAAACGCTAAAGATTAACTTAACCAATGTACGAAAAGAGATTAAAAATATCTTTATTTCTGTTAATAACTCAACTTCAAGGAGGAAAAAAATGAAAAAAACCTCTCGATTACTCGCACTAGCCATTCTGGTGGTTTTATCTCTCCACCCTGGTATTTGCAGTGCAGAATACTGGGTAAAGGTTGCCAGCAAGGGTTTTGGTGATCCAAGCAACGATTATGCCTGGAGTATGGCTACCTTTCAGGGAAGACTCTATGTTGGGACCCTGAATATACTGAAGGGAGCGGAAATTTGGAGAAGCAGCAGTGGAGAGCCCGGCACCTGGGAGCGAGTGTACAATGCTCTGCCTGGCCCTATTCGCTCCAATGAAGGAATACGCTATCTTTATGCTGATAATGACCAGTTTCTGTATGCCTGCGCATCAAATCTTAGCGGAGCTGAAATCTTGCGCACCAAGAATGGGGAAGATTGGAAAGTGGTCGGAAAAAGAGGATTGGGAAATATAAAAAATACTAGCATTCGCTGCCTGATTCGCTTTGGAAATTATCTCTATGCTGGCGCGGGAAATAATGGTGCCCAACTGTGTCGAAGCAAGAATGGCCTCGATTGGGAGGTGGTCAAGACTAAACCAGGCTTTGATTCCACCAAGGTCTTTGACCCTAATACCGGTGTTTGGACCATCAATAACACTTTGATTGGAGAGATGGTTATCTTTAAAGACAAACTCTATGCCATTACCTGGACCAAGGACTTAAAACCCACGGTTATCATCAATACGATGAAGAAAGAGCCCAGCACGGATTTAAAACTCCCTCAGTCTCCTGGTGCCTTCGAGGTCTGGAGGAGCGGCGATGGGGTAAGCTGGGAAAAGGTAGTGGGTAAGGATGACCCCTATGGTAACGGTATGGGGTTTTGCCTCCGTGACCCTGGGGGGCTTGAGAACGATATTGTTACTGCCTCGGTTGTTTTTCGGGATCAGCTGTATATTGGAACCCAAAATAGCGATGGAAACACTTCCATCTGGCGAACACCAGACGGAACCCAGTGGACAAAGGTGTTAGCTTTTCATGACCTGGGGGAAAAATATAATTATTATATCTGGCGTATGATTTCCTTCAGGGACAAGCTGTTTATAGGCACCTTGAATGAGGGAGCAGTCGAAGATCCTGGGGTAACCGGGGCTCAAATTTGGGTATCTGATTCTGGCGATCCTGGCACATTCTATAACCTTGTCCACAATGGTTTTGATGGAGAAACCATAACTTTGGCCGATATAACCATGCCGAAAAACTATGGCATCCGCTGCTTTGGCATTCTAAATAACACCCTGTTTGCGGGCACAGCTACGGTGATAAGTGTTCCGGTGCCCAAGTATGACCGAGACGATAAGGTAACCATCGCGGGAAAGGATGTTGGTTGTGAAATCTGGAAAATGATTCCCTAGGGGGGCTTGTCGTCACTCATGGCAATAGGTTAAGTGCGGTCAGCTAAGCAAGTGATTCTGATTCTCTAAGGGGAGAGTTTCCTCACCTTATATTTTATATTTAATTTTGAGGGAACTCATCAAGTGAGGGAACTCATCAAGGGGTTTTCCCTTCAAAATTCTTTTTGTTTGTCGACTTCCCACAAGGGAGGCCTTGTTGGGAAGTCGACAGCGCCCACCGAACAGGTAATTTTCTTGCCTCTAATCCTCAACCTCTACCGTAATTTCAAAGATCTTATTAACGGTTCCAGAGGAGTTTACGTATTTCAATCTGATAGTAGTCGTGCCGGGGCCTTTGGCCTTGAATATCCACTGCTGTACCGTTCCTATCCCATTGGCAGAGGAGATAAGGTAGTATTGACTACTTACCTTTTCAACTACATCGGTATCTAATTCAACTGTATCCAGCATCCATTGGTAGCCAGTGGATTGGTTAGCAGCCAAGACCACACTCAGAGTCTTATCCTCGCTCAGAGTAACCTGATCGCCATTATCATTTTCAGTAAGGGACTTGTCCGCGGTTTTTAATTGCTGAGTACCTGCAGACTGGCTATAAGGATTCTGAGCGTAGTAGGGAGATTGACCGTAGGAATATGATGCATAGGCATATTGGCCATAAGGGTTTTGAGCATAGGGGGTTTGCCCGTAAGCATATTGGCCATAAGGATTTTGCCCATAGGCATACTGCCCATACGGCTGGCCATAGGGGGGGTGAGCATATCCATACTGGCCATAGGGGGTTTGCCCATAGGCATACTGGCCGTAAGGGTTTTGCCCATAAGCATACTGGCCATACGGCTGGCCATAGGGGTTTTGACCATAAGCATACTGGCCGTACGGCTGACCATAGGGGTTTTGAGCATAGGGGGGTTGCCCGTAAGCATATTGGCCATACGGATTTTGCCCATAAGCATACTGACGACCGTAGGGGTTTTGGCCATAAGAGTACGGACTCTGATAGGCAGATCCGCCAAATCCGAAATACTGAGCTGAGATCGGATTTATTCCTAAACCATAGGGAGAGAAAGCCCCAGCATAAGGAGAAGAAAAAGCAGCTCCTGCAGGCAGGCTGCCTCCGGCAGCAAGCAATGGTGAGCCAAAGGGTGGGAGCTGAGCATAAGATGTCATAGGGAAAATGACTGGTAGGGTAAAAATCATGATCAACAAACCGAACCTACAACTGCCTTTCGATAACAACATGATAAAACCTCCGCTGTTTTAAATCACGAGGCGTAAACTGCTAAATCAACACTTTATGCACTATCCTTATTGCAGGATACTTTTTGTAGATACGCCGTTTCCGTGAGATGAGAACTTTTTCCTTCCTGGGAAAGAGCTGCAAGTTTGCTGCCTGCTCTTTTATTTCTTCATGGGAATAAGAAAGAGTCGCCGCCTTTAAATCACCTTGACAAGTCAGGATAATAGAATATATAATGACTCCTGTATTTTCTTTCATGTTGAATTACATCTTGAATTTACGGTGATTCCTGCACACCTCGAAGAGAGCCAATCAACCGAACAAGGTCCAAGAAATTCACCGAAATCCCCGAACTAGAGAGCGGAAGAAGTTTCATGCAAAATAAGTTCCCAGGCTGGTTGCAGAAAAAACCAATCAATGTTGAGCAGGTTCATACTATAAAATCGCTGTTGCGAAAACTAAAGGTTCGCACAGTTTGTGAATTGGCCCGCTGCCCGAATATCGGCGAATGTTTTTCAAAACCCACAGCCACCTTTATGATTCTAGGAGACCGATGCACGCGAGGCTGCAAGTTCTGCAACATCCAAAGCCAATCTCCTGCTCGCCCTGACTTTGAAGAGCCAGTCAATATAGCTGAGGCTACTCGTGCTCTTGGACTTAAACATGTGGTTGTTACCTCAGTAACCAGAGATGATCTGGCTGATGGTGGAGCCTACCACTTTGCAGCTACCCTATTCCAGATAAAGAAATATAACAAGAACATAACCACCGAGGTGTTGATTCCGGATTTTATGGGCTCTACCAAGGCTATTCGAACCGTAGTGGAGATGGGCCCTGATATTTTGAATCATAATATGGAAACCGTCCCCCGGCTCTATCAACAAATTCGGCACAAAGCCAATTATGAGCGCTCTCTGAAGGTGCTGCGCACCGCCAAGCGAATTAATAACAAGCTTATGACCAAATCAGGTCTGATGCTTGGCCTAGGCGAGAGGGAAGATGAGGTCATCGCTGTGATGAAAGACCTTAAAGCAGCGCAGTGTGATATCTTGACTATTGGACAATACCTACAGCCTAGCAAAGATAACATTTGTGTTCAAGAGTATGTCAAACCGGAGGATTTCCTAAAATATAAGGAGATTGCCCTAGAATTAGGCTTTTTGCATGTTGAATCAGCACCTTTTGTACGCAGCTCATATAATGCGGAGGTTGTTTGCCGAAAATAGCCGAAAGAGTTTGCTGTCATCTGACAGCCATAGCAAACAGAGAGGCAGGGCCGAGGGGGCTTTATTCTTTTTTTCTTGATTTGATGAGGGAATGAAAAGAGGCATGGATATCAAGGTTGGACTGATTGGACTTGGTACGGTTGGCCGAGGAGTGGTCAAAATTCTGATGGAGGATTCGCAGCTCATAACTGCTCATCTTGGGGCTTCTGTGCACCTAGTGAAGATTGCCGAAATAAACCTAAAGAGAGCCGAAGGGCTGAATTTGCCTTCAACTCTGCTAACTACCCGGGCAGAGGATATCCTCCATGATCCTGAGATTCAGATTGTCATTGAACTGATTGGCGGCTATGAGCCTGCCAAAACCTTTATTCTCCAGGCGATTGGACAAGGGAAACATGTCGTTACGGCCAATAAGGCGCTTTTAGCCAAACACGGGCAGGAGATTTTCGAGGCTGCTGCGGCCAGACAGGTAGATATCGGCTTTGAAGCCAGCGTGGGAGGAGGAATCCCGATTATTCGCGCTATCAGGGAGGGGCTTGCAGCTAACCGTATCAGGTCAGTGTATGGAATCATCAACGGCACAGCCAATTATATTCTAACCGAGATGGAAAAACAAGGGAGCTCCTTTGAGAGTGTTCTAAGTGAGGCTCAAGCTCACGGATTTGCCGAGGCTGACCCTACCTTTGATATCAAGGGCATTGATACAGCTCACAAGCTGGCTATCCTTGCCTCGCTCTCCTTTGGCACCCCGATCCGTTTGGATAGGATTTTCACCGAGGGCATTGATCGAATCGGTCCCCTTGATTTGCAGTTTGCCAAGGAACTAGGCTATAAGATCAAGCTCCTGGCTCTGGCCAAGGATATAGATGGTGAAATTGAGGCTAGGGTCCACCCAACCCTCATCTCACAGGACTACCTTTTGGCAACTGTGGATGGGGTGTACAATGCCATCTATGTAGTTGGCGAGCGGGTGGGCTCAACTATGTTTTACGGTATGGGGGCTGGCCAGCAGCCGACAGCTACTGCCGTAGTCGGGGATGTCATGGAAATTGCTCGAAATATCCGAAAGGGTATTAGTCGGAGAATCAGCCCAACCTCGTTCTGTGAAGAGTACATCCGGGAGAAAAAAATTCGGGATATCAATCAGATTGTTTCGGCTTACTACCTTCGATTTACTGCTCTGGACAAACCAGGTGTCTTGTCAAGAATCTCCGGAATCCTGAGTCAGCATAACATCAGCCTTGCTTCAGTCATTCAGAAAGAGCGGCGAGTGGGAGAGGCGGTTCCGATCGTCATGATGACCCACGAAGCCCTGGAGCATGATATCCAAAATGCCCTCAGCGAGATTGACAGCCTTCCCTTTGTCATTGAAAAAACAAACCTGATCCGGGTAGCAAAGCTTGATTAAAAGAGGCGAAAAAACAACTATGGAACATTCGGTAATGTTGTCAAAAAAGGAAAATGAATACCTTATCGAGCAAATCACCAGATTGAAACAGGAGAAAAAGGCTGTCATTCTGGCGCATAATTATCAGCGACCCGAAGTTCTGGATATTGCTGATATCCAGGGGGATTCTCTGGAGCTGAGCCGAGCAGCAGCCAAAACCGAAGCCAGGGTCATTGTCTTTTGCGGTGTGCGATTCATGGCTGAAACCGCCTCTATCCTCTGTCCAGACAAGGTGGTTTTACTGCCCCGCGCTGATGCTGCCTGTCCCCTGGCTAACCATATAACCGTGAGCCAACTGAATGATCTGCGACAAAAATACCCGCAGGCAGTCATAGTCTGTTATGTAAACTCATCGGCTGAGGTCAAGGCGGCCAGTGATATCTGCTGCACCTCGGCCAATGCCATCCGGGTGGTGAATTCACTAAATGGAACCAAACAAGTGGTGATGCTGCCTGACCAGAATCTGGCCCTCCATGTGGCTGCCCATACTGATAAAGAGATCATTGCCTGGGAAGGTGGATGCCCTGCTCATTGCCAGTTGCAGGCCGAAGAGGTCCGGCAGATGAAAGCTGCTTATCCGCGGGCCAAATTTATGGCCCACCCTGAATGTGATCAAAAGGTCTTGGAGCTGGCCGATTGTGTTACCAGCACCTCTGGCATGCTAAGGTATGTAGATCAATCTGGGGCTGAGGAATTCATCGTCGGGACTGAGGAAGGAATGATCCATGTCCTGCAGGTTGCTTTTCCTGAGAAAAAGTTTTACCATTTTCCCCGGCCAATGATCTGTCAGGATATGAAAAAGATTACCTTGGCTTCGATCGTGGAGAGTCTGACTAAGATGCAGCATGTGGTGAGTGTTCCTGATGAAATTCGAAAACCAGCTCTGGAGTGTCTATCCAGAATGATGAAACTTGGGTAAAATTAGGAATTGGTATGGAATCAAGAGAGATACGATCATCATTTTTGCGTTTTTTTGAGCAAAAGGGACATAAGATCCTGCCAGGCTCATCTCTAGTGCCTCATGGAGATCCAACCCTGCTTTTTACCAATGCTGGCATGGTTCAGTTTAAGGATATTTTCACCGGCAAAGCGCAGCGGCTCTACCCCAAAGCAGCCACCTGCCAAAAGTGCGTGCGGGCTGGAGGAAAACACAACGATCTTGAGAACGTAGGCTACACAGCCCGACATCATACCTTTTTCGAGATGCTGGGGAATTTCTCCTTTGGGGATTATTTTAAACAGCAGGCTATTGAGCTGGCCTGGGAGTTTCTGATCAAATGGTTGAATCTGCCCGCGGAGAAACTCTGGGTAACCATATTTCGGGAGGATGATGAGGCGGGGCGGATCTGGACCGAAACGGTCGGCCAGCCGGAAGAGAGAATCATTCGGCTGGGGGAAAAAGACAATTTCTGGGCTATGGGAGATACCGGCCCCTGTGGCCCATGCTCGGAGATTTTGATTGATCAGGGACCTGAGTTTAGCTGCGGACGGCCTGAGTGTGCACCCGGCTGTGACTGTGACCGCTACCTAGAGCTATGGAACTTAGTCTTTATGCAGTATGAGCGCTCAAAAGAAGGTAAGCTTTCTCCCCTGCCAAAGCCAAGCATTGATACCGGCATGGGCTTAGAGCGTGTTTCGGCTGTTTTGCAGGGAGCCAAATCAAATTACGAAACCGATCTTTTCTGGCCCATCATCCAGATGATCGAAGAGCTTTGCGGTCGCCAATATCAGAGCGGCTATTTCAAAGCCAAAGATAATGTCTCCATTCGGGTTATCGCTGACCATGCCCGCTCCTGCACCTTTCTGATTGCCGATGGGGTTTTGCCCTCAAATGAAGGCCGGGGATATGTACTGCGGCGAATCATCCGCCGGGCTGCCCGGCATGGCAAGATGCTGGGCATCGAGCGGCCTTTCCTGTTTCAGACTATTGAGCGGGTAGTTTCAGTCATGAAAGAAGCTTATCCTGAGCTTGAGGATCGACAGAACCTGATCGCTTCGGTAATCAAGCAGGAGGAGGAGCGCTTTTCCCATACCCTGGAGCGTGGGATGGCTGTGCTAGATGAGATCATAGCCAAGGCTAGACAGCAGGCGACGGCTGATCTAGTAGACCAGACAGCAGCGGGGAAAGAAGGGCGGATTGTGCCAGGTGAGGAAATCTTCAAGCTGTACGATACCTTTGGCTTTCCAGTTGACCTTGCTCAGGATATTTTAAAAGAAAACGGCCTAGAATTTGATCAGGCTGGATTTGAGGCCAGTCTTGAGCAGCAGCGCAAGATGGCCCGCCAGGCCTGGGTGCAAGGGGCAGAGAGCCGACAGCTTTCCCCTGCCCTTTTGCCACTTGCCCGTGAGCTTCCCCCTACCCGCTTTCTCGGATACACCGAAAATCAATGCCAGGCTAGGGTTTTGGCTATCCTACAAAATGGCCAGCGAATAGAGAAGGCAAACCAGGGCGATGAGGTTGAGATTATCCTTGATCAAACTCCCTTCTACGGAGAGAAGGGTGGCCAGGTCGGTGATCAGGGTATCCTGAAAAAAGAGAGGATGCGAGCCGAAGTATTTGACACCAAGTGGCTGACCCCATCCCTTGTTATCCACCGGAGCCGGATCAAAAAAGGCTCTCTCCAAGAAGGAGACGACGTTCAGGCCATGATCAATCAGGAGCGCCGAAATAGCATTGCCCGCAATCATACGGCTACGCACCTTCTGCATGCCGCCTTGCGGCAGATCCTAGGCGATCATGTCAAACAGGCAGGCTCTTTGGTCGAGCCCGACCGCCTGCGGTTTGATTTTACCCATTTTACCGCTGTCCTACCAGAAGAGCTAGCCAAGATTGAGCTTTTGGTCAATGAAAAGGTGCTTGAAAATCTAGCCGTAATCACCAAAGTCATGAGCCGTGAGGAAGCGGTCAAGGTGGCTGTGGCCCTCTTTGGCGAAAAATATGACCAGCAGGTCAGAGTGGTCCAGGCAGGTGATTTCAGCTCTGAGGTATGTGGCGGAACTCACACCAAGAGCACAGGAGAAATCGGCCTGTTTAAGATCATCAATGAATCGAGCATTGCCGCTGGTGTGCGCAGGATTGAGGCTGTAGCCGGGCTGGGTGCCTATCAGTATGTGCGCCAGATCGAGCAGGAAATTAAGAGTGCAGCCAAACTCCTAAAATCAGACCTGGCTATAAGTCGCCGGATCGAACAACTGTTGGCTACAAACCGCCAGCAAGAGAAGGATATCCAGCGGCTAAAGGATAAACTGGCAGCCAGCATCACCTCGGCTATCCTGGAGAAGCGGCAAAAGGTGGATGATGTTACTGTCCTGGCCCATCATGTCCGAGAGCTCGATCTTGATGCAGCAGGATTGCGCGATATGGCCGATCTTCTCAAAGACCGTCTCCGCTCAGGAATCATTGTCCTTGGCAGCACCCAGGACGGCAAGGTAAACCTGGTGGCAGTGGTAACCAATGATCTTATTAGCCGATTCCATGCGGGAAATATCATCAAGAAGGTTTCGGCTATTGTCGGAGGCAGTGGGGGAGGGCGCCCGGCCATGGCCCAGGCAGGCGGTAACAGGCCGGAGAAACTAGATGAGGCCCTGCTTCAGGTGGTTGAGATTATTAAAGAATAGGATCTATACTTTTAAGAATAGGATCTATAGTTTGGCATTTTTTTCTCCGTCGATTTTACTTAGGGTTGGTATGAAAGATAACTTTTCAAGAATTTCAAGGCATGGAAAGAGATTCTTGCAAAAGTGTAGGATCTATGCTTTTGCCTTTTCCGCCGCTCCTGCAAAAACAGGAATGACGCGAGGCTTTGATGTTACGAATAAGGAGAGAAAATAATGAGTGAGGAGAGCAAATTCAGTGAGTTTTTTCAAAAGTTGTTCGCTGCTGGATGGGGATTTATCACCTTTTCCGAGGAAAAAGCCAAAAATTTCATCGATGAAATGATTCGCCGTGGAGAGATCAGCCAGAAAGAGGGCGAAGGGCTGATGAAGAATATCATGGAAAAAATCCAAACCGGAAGCCGCGAGACCGAGCAGAAGGTCAAAGAATTAATTCGCAAATACTCAAAGGCCGCTAAAGCCCCCTTGGAGGGTGGAGAGGAGTTGGCCGCAGCTAAGGCTCAGATTGAGGATTTGCGAGCCAAAATCGCCGAGCTGGAAAAAAGGCTAGCCGAAGTCGAGAGAAAGAGCGGGGCAGAGACTGGAGAGGAGCCGACGTCGCAATCTTGATCTTGTCGGCTCAGGTATGGCCCTCTCCGGTCTTAATCAGACATATAAAAATATCCGTCGCCTCAGGACCATTCTGAATGTCCTTTTTAAAAATGGTTTTGGACACCTGATTGAGCGACTAAAACTCCAACACCTCATCAGCGCAGGCCAGCGGGTTTTTGGGCACAAGAGGTATCCGCCGCTTGAAGCGGACCGTATTTCTATGCCCATTCGGGTTCGGATGGTGTTTGAAGAGCTTGGCCCCACCTTTATTAAACTTGGGCAATTGCTGAGCATCCGAACCGATCTTATCCCCGAGGAGTTTGCCACTGAATTCCGCAAACTCCAAGACAGGGTGCCGCCGGTCCCTTTTCCCGAAATTAGGGCGCAAATCGAATCGGAGCTGAAGGCTCCGTTAGAGTCCGTCTTTTCTTATGTAGACCCAATCCCCTATGGCGCGGCCTCTATTGCCCAGGTCCATGAAGCCACTCTGCTCGATGGCCGACAGGTGGTAGTAAAGGTACAGCGGCCTAAGATAGAGGAAATTATCGACACTGATATCAACATCCTCTTTCACCTGGCCGCTCTGCTTGACCGCTATGTCCCGGAAAGCAAGGTCTACTCGCCTTCTGATATTGTCGATGAATTTTCCAAGTCAATCAAACGGGAACTAGACTTTACTATTGAGGCCGGCAATACCCAGCGCTTTTACGATAACTTTGCCAAAGATCGGCATGTGGTGATTCCCAAAGTCTTCTGGGAGCTTACTACCAAAAAGGTTCTAGTCCTTGAGCGGCTCCGCGGCTTGCGCATTGATCAGATTGAGGCTATGAAGGAGCGGGGATGGGACACGGCTAAGATCGCCCTCCTGGGATGCAAGATTTTCCTGAGGCAGATTCTAGAGCATGGGTTTTTCCATGCTGATCCCCACCCGGGAAATCTCCTGGTTATGGCTGAGGATGTACTGGCGATGATTGATTTTGGAATTGTCGGGCGACTGGATAGAGAACTTAAGGAAAGCTGCTCGGTTATTTTCTTCTCCCTGCTAAATAAAGATTACGACCGACTGGTTCAGGAGTATATAAAAATTGGATTCACCAGCCCCGAGACTAATATAAGACATTTTCGGCAAGATTTTATTGAATTTCTGGAGACCTATCTCGATCGGCCTCTAAAACTTCTCAATATCGGAGAGATCATCACCCATACCGTGGAAATCTCCTTACGGCATCGTATCAGAACCCCCAAAGACCTTATCCTCCTTGGCAAAACCCTGCTGTTTATTGAAAGTATCGGCACCAAGCTCGATCCTAATATCAGTCTTCTGGCTATATCCCGGCCCTATGCCCGCAGACTTCTCAGCCGAAGGTTTCACCCCCAGAGACTGCTCAGCGAGGCCAGGGCCAACCTGCTTGACCTCTCCGACCTCATCAGGCCGCTTCCACGGCAACTTCGCACCCTGATCCAAAAGCTCATCGACGGCCAACTGGAGATTGAATTTGTCCATCTTGGTCTGGAAAATCTGATTAATGAGATCGACCGCTCCAGCAACCGGATTGCTTTCGGGCTGATCATCTCCTCCCTGATTATCGGATCGTCCATTGTTATGCATACTCAAATCGGTCCAGCATTTTTGGGATTGCCGCTTATTGGAATTATCGGCTATATGTCTGCTGGAATCATGGGGTTGTGGCTGGTAATTTCTATCCTAAGATCAGGAAAGCTCTAACATGATGGCTAAACTATCCGTTCATACCATATTCATTATAAGCTGCCTTTTGACTATTTATCTAATTCTCAGAAGACCATATCTTTATATCAGAATGGGCAAGCGGCACCTGCGACTTGAAAGTTATTTCCTCGGGGCCCTCCTTGGACCGATACTGATCATGATTTTCGGCATCCTCGACTATACCCAGATCATCAATGGGCTCAAAGGAGGCCGAGGTCTCAATCCGTTCGGTATCCTGATCCTGTTTCTGTCTATGGTCTTCATGAGCATATTTTTGGATATCACAGGCTTTTTTGAATGCTGTGCCCGATTTGCTCTCAAATGGGCTGGATCAGATGGTATACGCCTTTTTTTCTCTCTCTATCTTATGGTTTCAGTGCTTACCATATTCACCTCAAACGATATCATTATTCTTACCTTTACCCCGTTTATATACTACTTTGCCAAAAATGCCCACATAGATCCCAAGCCGTATCTGATTGCTGAATTTTTTGCCGCCAATACCTGGAGTATGATGCTCTACATAGGCAATCCGACCAATATTCTGCTGGCCGCAGCCTTTGGCCTCCACTTTGATAAATATTTCAAATGGATGTTTCTGCCAACACTGGCTGCGGGCCTGGTTAGCATCGTGGGGCTGTTTGTCGTTTTCCGAAAGAGTATCTCTAAACCAATTAAGGTCAGACAAGTTGATAATCCCTTTGATGCCCTGACCGACAAGACCGGAGCCGCCCTTGGGCTCTTGCTGCTCGGCGGCTGTATTGTGGCCCTGGCTGTTGCTCCCTACCTTGGGGTTGAAATGTGGATCATTTCGCTGGTCTTTGCCCTGGCTCTGCTCTTTATTCTAATTTTCCGTGATTCGTCAGTGGCCCTGCTTCGGCAGAGGATAAGGGATAAGAAGCGATTTATGGTAGGCGAGACCTTGCGCAAAATGCCCTGGACAGTTGTCCCCTTTGTCCTGTCATTGTTCATCACGGTTGAGGCTCTTCATCTCTATGGAGTTACTCGTGAGATTGGACTTTGGTTCAGAAGCATCTGCGGCCAGTCGGCTACTGCCTATGGCCTTGTCTATGGAGCGGTCTCAGCCCTCTCAGCCAATGTTCTCAATAACATCCCGATGACAGTGGCTTCGGTGTCAGTTATTCGTGGCCTTAGTGGGAAAAACCTCTTGGCTGCTGCCCTGGCTACGGCTGCCGGATCAAACCTTGGAGCCAATATAACCCCAATCGGGGCGCTAGCTGGAATCATGTGGATGAGCATTCTGCATACTAAGGATTTTCACCTTTCTTTTAAAGAATTTGTACGCTATGGTCTGATGATCACTCCCTTCACCATCCTGGCCTGCCTTGGGGTCCTAGCCCTGGAATTGGCTATCTTTTGAGATCTTGAGCTGCGTGGGAGAGCCGTCTACGTGGGAAAGCCAGATGCATGGGAAAGCCGGCTGGAAGCAAGCTGTGTGGGAAAGCCGGCTGGAAGCCGGCTCTACATCCCGCTCCCCAAGAGAGGCTATAGGGTAGCCGCTCTCTTCTGGGCAGGTACCAGACTTCTCGGTGTATTCCACGCATGAAAAAGCTGCCTTTAGAAGCTTGTCTGAAAAAAGGGAGAGAGACTGAAAGAGAGAGGAGCCACCGAAGATAAGGCTCGTGGCTCCTCTCACGGGGGTAGGAGGGATAGTGGCAAGCCAAATTGGCTTACCTCAGGATAGTTGACTCCTCTCACGGGGGTGAGGAGGGATAAGGAAAAGGGTTTTGCTCTGCTGTGTTTTTGAAGGATAGGTTATTTTAGATATTTGAGATAATGTCGAAAGATGAGCAGAGCATCCATCGGGGTTATCTCACCGTCGCGATTGAGATCGAAATAATCAGCACACGGCCCAGATGACAGGTAACAGTGTAAAACCATGGTTACATCCGCTGGAGTTACCTCTCCATCGCCATCGGCATCCTCGGGACAAAGATATACAAAACAGCCTCCGGATGAAGAAAAACTAGCCAGATGATCCTTCAACTCTTTAAGCTGTATGGGGTAGCGCTCACCCTTAAGACCGCCCCTAACCATAAATTTCAACCAGAGGAGATAGCCGCTCGCCCCTTGCGGAATGGCACCCAAGGCGGTCAATCCTCCTGCTTTAAGAGTGCCTGGTGGCTCAATCTGATTGACCTCTAAGAAGGGAAAGGATGCGGCCATATCACCGGCCTCAAAACCTGTGTACTCCAAAATAGTGGCATCATAGCTAACCTTGAATCCGAGTGAAGAGACCTGATTGGGCGAATTTTGAATCTTGACCCCAATCCGGATCTCTTGCCCCATCCTACCAGATGCTCCTTCGATATCCAAATTTCCAAAGCTGCTCTCATCACATTCTGCTACTGCTGTCTGGCCCGCGCTGACCTCACCGCCGCCCTCGCTGCTAGCAGCTTCGACACCGCTTTCCGATCCATGCGCTTCGCTTTCAAGCCCTGGGCCGAAAGTCTCAAGCTTCGGCTCTGCCCCTTGCGCTTCGGTTTCTAATTCAGAGCCAGATATTCCGCTTTCTGGCTCTGAGCCGGACGCTTCGATCTCCAATTCCGGGCTAGCTGGTGTTTCGCTTTCAAGCCCTGGGCCGGAGGTCTCAAGCTTCGGCTTTTCAAGCTTCGGCTCTGCCCCTTGCGCTTCGGTTTCTAATTCAGAGCCAGATATTCCGCTTTCTGACTCTGAGCCGGACGCTTCGATCTCCAATTCCGGGCTAGCTGGTGTTTCGCTTTCTGGCCCTGGGCCGGAGGTCTCAAGCTTCGGCTTTTCAAGCTTCGGCTCTGCCCCTTGCGCTTCGGTTTCTGGAGCAGCAACTTCTGGGCATCCCTCATCTATTTCTCCATTACAGTCATTGTCCCGGCCATCGCAGCTTTCTGTTGCCTTGGGATTGACATTCGGGTCGCGGTCATCGCAATCCTGATGGTTCAAGACATACCCTGGCGGCATCTGGCAAGTTATAAACTCAGTATCCGCATTACCACAGCCATCAGCATCAGCATCTTGAAAAAAGGAGTGGAGAGGATAGACAGTAAAGGTAGTGGCCGAGCTGGCCGCGCCAATGGCTGAGGAGGCGGCTACAGTTACGATGTAGGTACCTGCCGAAGCGTAAATATCAAGATAGCAGGTCGCCTGATAGAATAGCTGGCCGCTGCTGTTATCAGTGGCTGGAGAAATATCAAGGGGAATGATTTTCCCTACCGGATTAATAATTCGGACCTGCAAGCCGGTGAGCTCACTGCCAGCTAGAACCTTGACTACAACCTGATCGGTGGGGCAGTAAGTTGTCTGATCCAGGCTGATCTGAAGCTCCATCCCAGGGGCATAGTCTGCTGCCACGGACAATGCCCATATAGCCTGGGCAGTGCTAATCGTGTTGCTAGAATAAACTCCGGCTATGTTATCCCATCCTCCATCTTGGTTTTGGGTAGCCATCAGCCAGGCAGCACCCCGGGCCAAAGAGTCATTCCCCCTGCCACATTCGGCCAGGGCGATCATGGCCATAGCCGTGCTAGAAACATTGCTGATCTCACCCTTTTGAATACCCCAGCCGCCATCATCATTCTGGCTGTCAATCAGCCATTGGGCGGCTCTGTCCACAAGCTGATAGTCATACTGGGCTTTTTTGAGAATAATTGTGGACATGGCTGTCTGGCCCACGGTTTCCCAGTGGCCATCTAGGCTATTGGCTATAAGATACTGAATTCCACGGCTGAGTGAGGTATTTGACCTATCATACCCTGCACCCAGCAAGGCGATCAAAGCAAAATCGGTAGAAAAAACACTGCTCTCTCCCTTGGCCTCTCTCCACAGACTGCCCCAGCCGCCGTCGCTATTCTGCCCGAGAGTGAGCGCCGCGGCTGCCTGTGAGATAGCTGACTGAGCGACCTTTTTGCCACTCTGAGCTAAAGACCAAACGCATAGTCCGCTAGTATCCGTTTCAACCCCAACAATTGATGGATAATAGATGCTCCACCAGGCCCATCCGCCACTTTGAGAGTGCAGGAGAAGATCGATCGCCTGATCAATGCTCGATGAGGGTATAGCCGAGGGAAAAGCGTTCACAGCCGCAGATAATCCTAAAATAGCCCAGGCTGTCGATGCCGGGATGAGATAATCACCCAGATAGTCTCCTGTCTCAGAAATATGGCTATCCATCCAAGCCAAAGCGCTCTTGAGCTGCTGGCCACGATAGCCGCTTTGAGCCAAAGCCAGGACAGCTTTGGCGGTTTCAGCATTATGGCTAGGCCAGCCTGGGAATCTTCCCCATCCAAAATCTTTATTCTGCCCGGCCAAAACCTTGCTCTGGCCGGTCTGAATATCAGAGGCCTCGCCGGCATAGGCAAAAACTTCAAGCCCATCGATAGCCTCACTTATGCTATATTCTGAATAGTGGCTACGCAGATACTCAATCGCCCTCTGAACCTGCGGACTGGATGCCGACTCAGCTAAAATCAGGGCCAAAGCCGCCTCTTGCACCCCAGCTACACTCGACTCACCGGCAAAAGCCCCCCAAAACCCATCAGGATTCTGGTTAGCCTTGAGCCAAGCTATACCATCAGCCACCACCTGAGAGCTACCGCCCGTTCTGCCCGCTTTCAGGAAAGCGATAACCGTCAGAGCAACGATCTTTGTATTGCCTACGCTTGGATCGGCAAAATTGCTCTGCACCTTTGACTCTAACCACGACATAGCATTTTGTATGGTCAGGGAGTTTTTCTCTTCTCCAGCCTCAGCCAAAGCCCAGATTGCGTAAGCAGTGCTGATGATATTTTCATCCCAGCTTCCATCAGGGGCTTGGAGCCTTTTAAGTCTGCTAACAAGGCGAGGCAGCGGCGACAGATAGCCTCCGTAGGCAGCAGCCACATAGGCCCTTATGGCCAGTGAATTGCCTATGACTACAGAGTAAGGCTCCCAGCCTCCTTCTTTTGTCTGGCGGTCAAGCAGCCAGGAGGCTCCTTTTTGTATAGACTGATTACGGGCGAGGTTTTGAATTTCAATTTCAGCCCAGGAAATACAAGGTCTTAATAATACTCCTTCTCCAGCTATCAAACTAAGGATTAACAAAAGAGTTGATAATATAAGATTTTTTTTCACGATTTCCTCCTTACTTTTTATGATACGGTTATATGATATGGTTACGGTTTGATGTTGATAAAAACCCTCTAATAATAATTAAATAATATAATTTAAAATTTATTATCTAAAATAGATATTTGTTTAAAATCTATATTATTGACTATAGTAATAGTATACTAAACTTAAGCTTTCTTTGTCAAACATAAAAATAAATGATAAAAGAGTTATATATATAAAATGTTGAATAATATTAAATTTTTTAAACTTAGATAAAATTGATATTATGAATATAAAGATAATTAAGAAATGAAAGAAAAAGGAATGATGGTAGGATATGATGGTAGGATATAAAGATAAAACAAAATCTTAACCGAAAAGACAATAGCATGAGGATAATAGGCTTATAAGCTCGCGAGAGTTATTTTTTTTCAGTGAGCCTGAGTGGTTCTCTCGCTAAGTGCATAACACGAGTTGCGCAGCGGATCAATTACGCTATCAATTGTAGGTGTGGACCTTTTGTGCCCACCCTCAGCGCTTGGTGCCCGCCCAGCGTGCGCATTTTGTTAGCGAAAGAATCGCTTAATATTAGAGAATCGCTTAGTATTAGAAGGAAACCGAGTTGTTATCATCAATAATTTGCTATCATAAGGAGAAATAGCATGGCTTCAGATAAGCTTAAGGAAATGTTAAACCAAGCCATTGCCAGGGAACTGGCGGTGAGTATTCAGTATATGTGGCAGCATGTTCAGGCAAAAGGCATAAGTGGCGAGACGCTCAAAGATGAGCTGCGAAAAATCTCCATCGTGGAAATGAAGCATGCTGAGGCAATTGCTGATCGGCTAAACTATCTGGGAGGAATTCCTACTACTCAACCGTATACGATCCAGGTCGGCACAAGTGTTCATGAAATGATTCAACTAGATAGAAAACTGGAAGAAGAGGCCATCCAGCATTACCGGGCCATTATTGATCTGGCTGATCACGAACACGATCCAACTACACGCCATTTATTCGAATTAATTCTGGCCCAAGAAGAAGAGCATCATGACTTCTTCAGTCGGGTATTAGAGTAATATACCGGCGTCGGGCCTTGTGAAGTGATGTCTAAAGATGAGGAGATCAAAAAAGAAGAATTCCTGATCTCCTCACTGCTTTTCTCCCAGCCCCACAATTTAAGCAACCGACCATAAATATTTATAACTCATCATTAATGGCCAGGCTATGGACAATGGTGATGATTATCTCACCCC
>JAILZY010000032.1 GCA_023512255.1 bacterium
ATGTTAACTCACACATTTTGTGAAAGTTAACTGATTGATTTTAAAATGCAATCAAGCATTCGCTCTGGCATAAGGATAAGGTGAGAGCAGCTTTAAGGGTTTTACTAGTTTTACCTTTATTGCCATATTGTTAGTGGTTATTTCACTAAATGCATAACACAAGTGCGCAGCGGATCAATTACCCAATCAATTGTAGGTGCGGACATTGTGCTGCCGCAGCTTGCGCATTTTGTTAGCGAAAGGACCAGTTAGTTATTGTCATACATATTTGTCAGGTTAAGGGATGAGAAAGAAAAAGGGTTTAATTGGAAGATAAGCCTTCTCTTAATGAAGAGGGGGATTTGAGCAGGTGGATAGGTATGAGTAGGAAGCTTCTGGTGGCTATTATTGGTATAGTGGTTGTGGTGAGTGGGATAGTATGCTCAGGGCAAGGAATTGGGCAAGCCGGGATTTTTGTTGATTATCAAAAGAGCGGCGTGCAGCTTTCCTGGACCGCCCCTAGTCAGCGAATCAGTGGGGAGAGACTCCTGTCTTCAGAGATTGCGGGCTATAATATCTTTCGAAGTTTGATTGGTGAAGATAATTATCAGAAAATAAATGACCATCTGATTAAGGACACTCATTACTTCGACCAGAGGATCGAGTGGGGGAAGTGCTATTCTTACACTTTGACTACAGTTGATTATCAAGGGCTTGAGGGGCCTCGATCCCCGATTGTTCAGGCGATTGCGCCCCTTGCTCCTCCATCCAGGTTTGAGGCCTTCGGGGAGAAGAGGAGCGTCAGATTGAGCTGGGATAAAGGTAATAATCCGAGCGTGCGGGGCTATAACATCTACCGCTCGGAGGTATCAGGTCGCGACTATCACCTGATCGCTTCGGTGCTTGATACAGACCATGAATACCTAGATCGAGAGGTTGTGGTTGGGAAAAATTATTATTACCTAATCAGGACAGTGGACATTTTCTGGCAGGAAAGTGGGTCATCGCCGGAAGTCGCGGCTACGCCATTGATTATCAGCCAGCAGGAGCTATCTGCTCTTGAGAAGATCAGCGGTTTGCGAGCTACCATTGATAAGAGCGCAGGCGCTTTGGCCGTTGTTCTCCAGTGGGAGCCGCTCGCCTTAGAGAATCTGGCTGGCTATAATATCTATCGCCGCCTGCCAAAGGAGATTTCCGCTGCTGGTGAAAAGGAGTTGTCCGCATATCAGCGGCTCAATGAAGGGCCTGTTCAGAAGACAAGTTTTCGTGATCAAGGGGTTAGAGAGCAGCAAACCTACTTCTATCTTATTGCTGCTGTGGACAAAGATGGCCATGAGGCTCGCTTCCCTAGGGAAATTTCGATAACTGTGGCTGATCTTTATATCAATTCTCTGACTGATGACTCCTTAGGGCGGCCATTGAAAGGGGGAGAATTGCTGACCATCACTATGACCGCAACAGCAGGCAAGCAGGCTACGGCTACCCTTGAAGGAGTGGCTCAGGAGATACCGCTTAAGGAGACCGATCAGGAAGGGGTTTACTATGGCCAGTACCGGATAGCGGAAGATATAAGTCGGTCAAATATCGCCTTGATCGGCACCCTACAGGATGAGCAGGGGAAGAAAATCCATTATGTTTCAGATCGCCCGATCACGATTGATAATCTTGCGCCCCGAGGCATCAGCAGGGCATCGGTAGAGCTGGTCAATGAGGCAGCTCGCCTGAGCTGGGAGCTTGCGGCTGAGGGAAATGATGATCTTGCCGGGGTGAGGATTTTTCGCTCTCTGGCTAAGGATGGCCAAAGAGGTGGTAACTGCTCAGCTACAGGACCTAAGGAGTTGATCAGCCAAGATCTTTCCCCTACTATTTGCTCATTTTATGATCGCACGGTTCGTCCCCAGCAAGGGTATTATTACTTTTTGGTGGCCTACGATCGGGCTGGGAATGAGGCTTGGTTGAAAGATTGTCTGTTTGTGGTTACTCCGATAGATTCTAATCCTCCGAAGATTCAATCGGTTGAGGAACTAAGCTCACCTGGCACCAAGCGGCTTGGAGATCTCATTCGGATTCAGATGCTTGGCGAGCCTGGCGCGCAGGGGAGATTTTCAATCGGCCACAGAATTCAGCAGCCGTTTCAGGAAGTGAGGCCGGGAAAATACCTTGGAGAATACAAGGTTCAGCCGGGGGATGATCTAGAAAATGAGCCGGTGGTGGCAGAGCTGGTCGATGAGTCGAATAACCGCTCTGTCCTGACCACAGAGGTTAGAATCTCTATTGACACTAGCGCTGAGGCAAGCAGGCCGCCGCAGATTAAGGCTGTTGAGCACAATGCCTTTCAGGTGGCAGGTCTTGATCCCTTGGTAGCCGGAGATACCTTGCGGATTTCAGCTCAAGGTGATCCGGGTTGTGCGGCCTATGCGGATATAGGGGCCTTGGTTATTCAATCAGGGCAGGAGGCAGGGGTTGAATTGAGCTGGGATGGGGAAGAAAAGGTTTTGTTTGGACGTACAGGCAGTGCTCTTTCTTCGTACCGGATTTATTCTCAGCCCGATGTTTCTCCCATGTTAGTCTTTTTGCCCGGTGAGGCTTTGCCGCCAGCCCGGCGGCTAGTGAAAGAGCTTCCGGCTGGAGCTACCTCCTTTAGGCTTTCTGATTATCAAGGAGGGTATTTGTCTGTAGTCGCCAGGAAAAGTGGCGGAGATGAATACACTATTCTTACGCCAAGGCTGAACATCCCCTTGACTGAGATCAGGCCTGGTTTTTATGAGGGTACCTACAGGGTCCAGCAAGGAGACCGTATTCGGCAGGGGAAAGTGATTGCCTATCTGGTTAGTCGGCAGGGTGAGCGGTCAGCTCCTTTTGAGGCGAGCGGTCTGGTTACGATTGATACATCTGTAGCCATAGCTGTAGTGCCTAAGGAGAAATGTCTTAAGGCTGATGGGAAAGCCAGGACCGAGGTTAGGATTGAGCTCAGCAATGCCAGACAGATCGGTCTTGCTGACCGTGAAATCGCCGTAGAGCTGTTTACTACTGATGAATATACAGGCATTGCTGGAGTTGGCCGGTTTGATGAAAACAAATATGGGTATGTGGATAATTTTTATCAACTGGTTACTGATTTTGGAGGCAAGGTCGATATTCCCTATGTTTCAGGGCTGGCAGCCAAAACGGTGATCATTCGAGCCAGGGATGTGAAAACCGGCTGTGTTGGGGTTGGCTATATCACCTCCTATATCGAAGGGTTGATCAATATTCACCTGATTGATCCGCCTGCCCGTGAGCGCCTGAGAGGGCTTCAGGCTGAGCCGACCCTTGTGGTCTGGGCTGATCAGGAGTGGCTGACAGCAGATGGTGGGCATAGCCGAACAATGATTCATGCTAAAGCCCTTGACAGAGAGGGGAAGCCTTTGGAAGGGCACCGGATGAGCTTTTCTATTACCTCAGGCGAGGGTCGAATTGAGGAGATACAGCCTATTACTAGCCGCTCAGGGGAGGCTCAGGCGCGATATATTGCCGGCCGGCATATCGGTACAGTGGAAATTACGGTGGTTGATACGGCCGCCGGATTGAGCCGAAAGGTTTATATTGTGCTAAGAAGCGATGCTCCGGCCAAAATGGTGATTGAGGCTGCTCCTCAGTCGATTTGGGCTGACGGAGCAAGCAGTTGTGATCTGACCATTCGGGTTGGAGATATGAATGATAACCCCAGCCGGGGGATCCCATTGGAAGTTGAAATTATCCAGGGTGAGGGCAAATTAATTATCTTGGATAAGGAACTAGTTACTGATTTTCATGGAGAGTGCCGGCTGAAATATTTGGCTGGGACCAAGCCTGAGACAGTAACTATTCGAGCTAGGGCGAGATCAACCGTTCCTGATTCGTCAATGTTAGAGAAGGTTCGGGTTGCTGAAAAGGGTATGTATTAACCACCAGCCGCAATTGTAAATACTCATATTTTCCCTGGAGATTAACTGGTCTTTTTGCTAAGTGCGTAACACAAGTGGGCAGCGGATCAATTACGCTAAGCAATTGTAGGGGCGGCCTTTAGGTCTTTCCAAATTGCGCACTTTGTTAGCGAGAGAACCATTAACTATTTATTTAGGAAGGGATTATTGTTCATTGGGGAGATGTGTGACTGAGAGAAGCCAGGTTTTGCTCGTAGTTTTCATCGCTCTTGCCCTTGCTTTCGCCAGACCAGGGTATAGCCAGCAGATCAGGTTGGGCGTAGATTATCTTTACGAAAAACGGCAGGAGCCAGATAATAAGAATGAAAATAATTTTATTCAGACCTATGACCTTATTCTGGAAAAGACCCTCCGTCCGCTTTACGATTTGAGGTTCAAATTTCAGTTTCGATCCGAGCAGGGAGATGAGAGGCGGGATCGGTTGCAGAATTTGCCATCGCTTTCCCTGAATCTAGGAAATGAGGTTGTGAGGCTGAATTCAGGGTTCAGCAAGGATAGTATCCGCGAGCAGGATATGGATTATGATTTAACCAGGGGGCACTCAACCTTTATGTGGAGTCCTTTTCGTTTGCCAAGGTTTACCGTTCAATACCGGAGTGAGAAAAGAGACATGGGTGAAGAAGAAGGTAGCGGAAAGGAAAAAGGAGTGCTGGTCAGAGAGGATTATGATCTAGCAGTAGGAATCTTTACCCTAAGCCACAGCTATGCTGTGGAGAAAGAGAGGGTTCGGGATGAGGATCCCCTAGATAGTCGAAACAGTGCGCTGGCCGAAGAGGAGGAGTATCATAATTATGATCTCTATAATCGCGGTCAGATAAATTATCAATTTTCTGCTCTGGACTCACGGCTTTATTTAAATTCCAGCTATGAGTTATCACATCATGATAAAAGGGATGAGGAGGCCAAAAACAGCTATCGACTGCTTGAGCAGAAAGCAAATTTCCGCTTCTCTGGCCTGCCAAGTCACACTACGGCTGTGCACTATAACCTGGTCTTAGGAGAGGCCCAGAAATGGTCAGAGGATGATCGGCAAAGGAGCGTGGGGAATAATATTAGGACCGAGATACTTCCCCTGAGGCATCTTAAGACTATTCTGGAGGCAAGTCACGATAATCAGTGGGAAACAAAAGATGATGAGCGACACAGCGTGTTAACCTATGGTCTGCGACTTGAGCCGCAGATTCCAGGTTTGCTGCTTGATCCGAATATCCCCATGCCGCCGCTTAAAACCTCACTTTTGTTAAGTAGTTCCTTGAGCAAGAATAATGGACAGCCTGAGTATCGGACTAACTCGGCCTTGTTGAAAGGCTCGACGGAAATTTATCCCGGCGTCGAGGTTCGGACCGATTTTGAGTTGATCAATACCAAAGATTATCAGGATCGGGACAAGAAATGGGAGGAGGAGATTAAAATTGACACTAGTTTCGCCCTGAGAGATGATCTTAAGTATTATCTTCGGGATGAAAACCGGTGGACGCAGTTTGATCAGGGTGGGGGAGTCTCATCAGTGAACACCTTCGAGGGAGAGCTTTGGCATATGATTACCTACCGGCCGGCAGACCAGTTGTTTTTAACCCTGGATAACAAGATTGAGTATGGGGATATTAAGAATAAATATTATAATTACCGGATCGGTTGGGTTCCGGTACCGAAATTACGGATCGAGGCTCGCTATCAGACTGCCGAGGAAACAAAAGATAAGTATTTTTCGAGTGAGTTGAATATTAATATGACCAGGACCTTAAAGTTAAGAATAAAATATACCTATCCATCAGACGATCAGGTGATCTCTTTCAGATTCACCCTGAAAACTTAAATTTTAAGGAGGGCATAGCCAGTGTCTGTGAGAAATGTGTTGACCAGCGGCTCTATGGCCGTCATTATCATGAGCATTGTTCTTTGTATTGCTGGATGCGGTGGGGTCAAACCCAAGGTTTACGTGAATCCGAACACGAATTTTGGCTTTATCAAGCGAGTTGCCGTGCTTCCTTTCGAGAATCTTACCTCCGACCGCTTTGCTGACAAAAAGGTGCGGGATGTATTCGTTACCTCACTTTTGTCTACTAAAGTGATCGATGTGCCGGAGCTTGGGGAGGTTTTAAAGGCTTTGGAATCTCAGGGAATTACTACCCCGGAGGCGATAACTGGGGAAGTAGCCAAGTCCCTAGGGCAGATTTTGGGTGTTCAGGGTCTGGTGCTAGGGACAGTTGAGGAGTATGCGGTTAATCGGACTATGGCTGGATCAGTGCCTGAGATTGCGGTCAGTCTGCGAATGATTGATGCCAAGACAGGAAATATTATCTGGTCAGTCAGCCATACAGAAAAAGGAGGCCGCATCTTGCCGACCGTATTTGGCATCGGCGAGGATACGCTCAGTGAGGTAACTGTTAAGGCTGCCAAAAGAATTGTGGACACTCTGGTTTACGAATGACTGGAAATCAGCTTATGAGCACCTACCAAAAGCTTTATCTTGGGGTCATCCTGCTGCTGCTTATCTTGGGAATTCCCCTTGGGAAGGGAGGCTATTGTTTTGCGGCTGGAGCTGACCCCAAGGCCAAGGTTTTAACCAGACTGGCCATTCTGCCTTTTGAGAACTTAAGCGGCCAGTTTGGGGCTAGCGAAGCGGTTATGGCTGGCCTGGTGAGCGCTCTGCAAAAAGAGTTTTCCCTCATTTCTGCCGAAGAGGTAGAGAAAACCCTGGTCGAATTGAAGGTCAGGCATACGGGATTTCTTACTAGCGGACAGATTATTGATCTTGGTCAGCGGCTTAAGGTTGAAGTTGTGCTGATGGGAATAGTTGATACCTATCGGCAGGTGCCTGCTCCCGAGGTGTCGTTTTTTTGCGCTTTAGCCTCAACCAAGGAGAGTGCGCCCATTCTATGGTCAAACTATTTTTGTGCGGCCGGACAGGAGCAGCTCTATCTGCTGCAAAGAAACCGAGATATCAAATGGTCATCATTAATCCACCGTGTGGCCGAAGATTTTGTCCGTTCTTTACCGAAAAATAGAGAAAGAGAAAAAGATTGAATCGGTCAATAATATCGAGAGCAAGAAAATTAATAGCCAAAGAGAGCTTGGTCTACGCCACGCTGCCGGCTTGGACTATTATTATTATTGTTGTGGCTATGGGCGCCGTGGCTGGCTGTGGTGTCCCGCGGCCGAGAGAGCAGACGGCAGTGGCTGTGCACAGAGATAGGCTGCGGCAGATCAAGCGGATCGTTGTCTTGCCATTTTATAATTTGAGCGAGCGGATTGATGCCGAGATTATAGTAGGCAATATCTTGATCAGTGAGCTTTCGCGGTCTGGGAGATTTTCCCCAGTCAAGTACGGGGATGTGCAGGAATTTTTGCGGCAGCAAAAGATTCAATCTACCGAAACGGCTACCACAGAGCTACTGAAAGCTCTGCGAGATCGCTTTTCGGCACAGGCCGTTATGCTGGGGACGATCATTACCTATAGGGAATGGAGCCCTGAGCGGGGCGATAAGCAGCCTGCTATGGTGGAGATCTCGGCTAGGCTTTTGGATTGTGAAACCGGACAGACTCTCTGGTTTGCCCGCCAAAAGAGAGATGGGCAGAGGGAGAAGATACTTTTTGATTTTGGCGAGAGCAGGTTCTGTTCTCAGCTTGTGCAGAAGGTGGTGAGGGAATTTGTAGACAGCCTCTGATGAGAGGCTAAAGAGCTTTAATCTTGAATAAGGAAGCGCGAAGGCTCTTTGAGCGATATTCTTGGCGTGGTGGCAGGTTTTGGGATAACAACGATGAGGTGGGGAGCTCAGGTGGTTATCATGCCAAATTACTTCAAAAGGCTAACAGTATCCATTTTGGTCATGTCGGGAGCCTGCTGTGCGGCTATTGGCTTCATCAGGCTCACCCGGGTTCTTAGCGCTTCTGCCGAGGCTACCTCTTCAGAAAGCGAGTGTGTATCATGCCATGAAAAGGTGTTTGATCATCTGCCATCTGAGAGTGTGCATAGGCCCTTTGAGGAGAAAAAGTGCTTTCACTGTCACCAGTTTCAGTTTCCTTCGCGGACAGAACACTCTTTCACCTTCCCGCAGCTTGCTTTTGATCATACCTTCTCTTTTCGTCTGAAGGGGATGGGAAATCCATCGCTGGTGTCAGCGATCTACTCTTTTTCTCCCAAGGAGATTGACATCAATGGCGCGGCTGTGAATTTTCCTGGCACAGAAGATTTTCCCCTCATTGAGATTATCAGGGATGTTCATCGGCCTGAGGTCCTTTCGCTCAGGTGGAGGACGAGCGAGCCTAAGCGGTGTATGGTGGAGTGGGGGGAGCAGCCTAGTTTTGGGCAGTCAGGGGCGATGGATCAGGTTCAATCGGCTCACGCTGAAAGATTACCCCTTGGGGTAGAGATTGGCATTAATGCCTGCTATCAGTGTCATCCGAAAAGTAAGCTTGGGGTATCTCATCCGGTCAATGTTTTGCCTTCTCAGAAGATCAAGGAAAAGATGAAAATGGCCGGGTTGCCAACTGGAAAAGGTGGGCTGCTGCTGTGTGTTACCTGCCACATTCCCCATGCCAGCAGCCAAAGCTTTCTTGGCCGCAGGGCGGTTAGTGAGGAATTGTGCGTGGCCTGCCATTCGAAGGAAATTTATAATCCGCAGTGAGAAAAAAGCCAGACCATCTCAATCCAAGAGATAGGAGAGCGAAATGGAGCATATCCAACAAAAGAGAAAATGGCTTAATCCCGGAATAAAAAGGCAGATGCAGCGGTGGATTTTAAGCCGGATTTTGCTCATTGTGGTTATCTCCTCCCTGATCAGCGGCCTTATTTTTTACGGCTACAGCAGTCGGACAATCGATTCAACCTACAAGCAGTTTCATATTCAATTGCATAATATGCGGCAGGTCTTGCTCCCCTGGACCCTGCTGGCTCTTGGTCTTGGTGGGTTAGCCGCTTTTATGGCGGCACTATTTTATCCTCAAAAGATAGCCGGCCCTATCTATCGGCTAGAGCAGAGAATACGAAATATCGCTCTTGGGGATCTGAGAGAGGAGATTCGGCTGCGAGCAAACGATGAGCTGCAGGATTTGGCCAGAGAGATCAATCAGATGGGGGAAAGATTGCGGGAGCGGCTGCTTGAGGCCAAAGAGGTGTCCTTGCGGCTTGATAGTCTGATTCGGGAAGAGCTTGCTGGCTGCTGTTCGTCAGATGATGTGGTCAGCAGGCTACAGCATGAGAGCAGCAAGCTGAGAAAACTCTTCGATGATTTTACTCTATAGGCTGTTAGGTTGTATGATCCCTTCCTCACCGATCCCTTCTTCCTCAGGAGGCTGCTGGTTTAAGCCCTTTCTGGTGGCGATTGCTTCCCTTTTTTTTCTCGCGACAAGTAGCTGTATACTCTCTCGACAACCGAAAAGTAAAATCGTTGCCCGGATAAATGATTCTCTCATCACCACTGATGATCTGATCGAGGAGCTTCAGCGATTTCACCTTGATAAGATGCGGCCTGGGCAGGAGAGTCTGGCCGCGGCCGCAAGGCTAGATCTTCGCTCTTTTGTCGATGAATTGATCGACCGCAAGCTCTTTATTCAAGAGGCGCGGCGGATGGGGCTTGATCGGGACAGGGGCTTTTTGGCCGCCTTGGCTGATGAGCAGGAGCGCATCTGCCTTGAATTGCTCAGGCAGGATAAGATAGTAAAGCCTTCCAGCTCGCTGAGTCAGCAAGATGTAGATAATTACTTTCGGGCGGCTGGTCATTCGCCTCGCCGCCTCTCAGACCTGAGTCGGGCTGAGCTCCAGAAGGTAAGGAGGAAGAAGGAAGAAGAGCTTAGCCGAGCCTATATTCAGGAGCTTAAGAAGCGGGCGAAAATTGAGATTTTCACCTCTAGGATAGCTGATCTGATGAGTCTGAAAGATAGTAACTTGCCAGTTGCCCGGGTCAATGGAGAGGATATCCTAGGCAGAGAGCTTTTTGCAGAGATTGGCTCAGGGGCAGGGGAAGCAGCAGCGGCTGGCCGGGGGGGAGAGAAGGCACAAGATCTTGCGGCCTTGCAGGTTGAGCAGGGTCTTTGTCGCCTGATCGAGCACGGGCTGCTTCGCCAGGAGGCTTATCAGCTTGGATATGCGGACAGGAAAGAGGTTAAAAAGCATATGCAGCGCTATGAGGAAGATATTCTCTTTAGCCGGTTTTATCAAAAGCTGATCACTCCGAAGGTGCAGGTTAAAAGTGAAGAGATAGAGCGCTACTTTCGGGAAAACGCTTCTTCCCTCAGGACCAAGCTTATGGTCTGTCTCGATGAAATCACAACCTTAGACCCTAATTCAGCCTGGGAAATTTATCGAGAGCTTCGCCAGGGAGCAGACTTCGGCTTTTTGGCCAGCCAGCAGGAGGCAAAGCTTCTTGCCTTGGCTGCTCAGGCTGGTGGTGAGGCGGGCAGAAGCTGTGGAGAAAGGTGGATAGCGGTTCAAGATATACAACCTGAACTGCAATCCCTGATCTTGGACCTAAAAGAGGGTGAGATAAGCGCTCCGGTGCGATTGGGCGATCGGTATTTTATTTTTAGAGTAAGAGAAAAGAGGGGGGGAGAGCAGATTCCCCTAGAGCAAGTAAGATCACAGATCGAGCAGAAGATAGCCGCGACCTATGCCCGTTTGGTGGCTAAAGAGCTGGCTCGGCGTCTTCGGGCAGTGTCAAAGGTGGCCGTTGATGAGCGCAGCCTCAAGCAGTTGACCTTCTGAAAAGAGTTCCCCTCTTGTTGAATATCTTTCACCTCCATGAATCTTTGACTTGAATCTTTGAAGGGTTAGGCCAATAAAAGCAGACTTTAGTGTAAATATAAATAATGAAAATAAGTTAAAAAAATTAAGATTCAAACTAATCAATTTTTATTGGAAATAAAAACTATAAATAACAATAAGTTATAAAAATAATTTCCGATTAAGTCTAGTGTAAAAGTAAAGTGTTATGACAGGAAGTTACTATCTCAGGAAAAGAGCAATATATCTAGCCGGCATTTTGATGCTTTTTCTCTGTAGTTTTCTATTTTCCTCTTGTCTCAAGCCGCCTTGGAAGCAGAGCCGATTTAGTGGAAGCCGCTGTAGCCAATGCCACAAGTCAAAGCTTCAAAGCTATCTGCAGAAGGCCTCGGTTCACAAGCCGGTCAGGGACAGGGATTGTCATCTGTGCCATGAGCCTCACGGGTATATTGGGGCTCTGCTGGTGCGGGATGATGGTGGGGCAGGGCTTTGTTATCGCTGCCATCCGAAAATAGCGGCTCAAACCTCGCCGCAGCAGGGCTTTGTCCATCAGGCCATCCAGCGGGGGGGAAAATGCACCGCCTGCCATGATCCCCATGCTTCGCAAGGATCTCGGCTGCTGAAACAAGAGGGGCAAAAGCTGTGTTTTTCGTGCCATGACCAGGCGCTCATCAGCCAGCCGAATCAGCATAAGGCATTAGAAAAAGGCTGTCTGGTGTGTCATCCGCCTCATGCAGCTGCCATTGGCCAGCAGGCGGCAGGGCTTTTGACCGCCAGCAGGGAGCAGGAGCTTTGCTTGCGGTGCCATTCACTTGGTAAGGAGAAGCTGGCCGCTGCCCATCAGGGATATCAGATGATTGATCAGCGCTGCTCGGCCTGCCACAATCCGCACTCTTCCAGTCAGCGGTTTCTTCTTCGCCGCACTGTGCACAAGCCGCTTCAGGATCAGGGATGTTTGGCCTGTCATCTTCCTGCTGATTCGAAGGAGCCATTTAGGGTTAAGAAAAAAGAGCGAATTGATGAATTGTGTTATCAATGCCACCGCCGCGAACAATATAATAAATATATCAAAAGAAGCGCCCAAGCCTCTCCTCAGCCTCATCAGCCGATGCGGGAGGGTAGATGTCTTATCTGCCACACCCCCCATGCCTCAGACCGCAACGGGCTTTTGCTCGCCCAGCAAGCGGCAGTGGGCTGCTATCCCTGTCATCAGCGGATTCTGGAGGAGGCATCTCAGGATGCTGCTCACAGTCCCTTGAAGAAGGGCGAGTGCACTGTCTGCCATGATCCCCATAGTGGGGAGCTGATCCCATCTCAAGGGGAATGGTCTAAAGGGGGAGGTGGGCAGCAGGCAGCAGCAGGGCTTTGCTTTAAATGCCATGAGAAGGAAAAGAGTATGGCCAAGCAGCCAGCTACTCACGCCCCGGCCCGAAGGGGAGAGTGTCTCGCCTGTCATGTCGCTCACCTTAGCCAATCTTCAGATCTACTTAGGGAGCCGATGCCGCGGCTTTGCTACCGGTGTCATCAGGATGCGGAAAAAACATTCACCAAAGTGCACGTTCACACTCCGGTGAGAGATGGCAGGTGCCTGGGCTGTCATGAGGCCCATGCTGGAAAGCATGAGCATCTTCTGCTTTTTCCTCAGCAGGAGCTTTGCTGGAGCTGTCATCTTTCTCTACGCCACCAGCTTCAGGGTGCTTCGGCCTTGCATGCTCCACTCAAGGCTGGGGAGTGCAGGCAATGCCATGCGCCCCATGCCAGTGATTATAATAACTTGCTCTCAGGCGATGATGGCCGAATATGTCTTACCGAGCGCTGCCACCAGCCGCTGGCCAAGGCCCTTGAGGCTGAGCAGCATCAAGCTGCATCATCGGTGCATGGGCCGTTCAAAGAGCTCCAATGCCTCAGGTGCCACAGCCCTCATGGGAGTGGGATTTCGCATCAGTTACTGAGCCAGGCTAAAACGCTCTGCTTATCCTGCCACCAGGAGCATGAGAAGAAGCTGAAATTAGACACTGCTCATCCTCCAGACCGCAAGGGAGAGTGCCTCACCTGCCATCTCGGCCATCGCTCCCCTTATCCGGCTTTGCTGGCCAAGGGGGTAGACTCAGTCTGCCTTGAATGCCACCAGCAGACTGAGCAATCATTTCGGGTTGCTCATGGTGGCCTTGAAACTCAAAAGGGAGGCTGCCTAACCTGCCATGATCCTCATTCATCGCAGGGGAAGGGATTATTTCGGAAAGTGATTCATGAACCCTTTAAAACCAAAAAGTGCCATGTTTGTCATCAATCTGCTAAATAAAAAGATCCGCAAAAAGATCCGCCACCTGGTGCTGATTAGCTTACTGGCCGCTTTCCCCTCTGCATGGGCAATAGCTGCATGGGCAATAGCCGGTGAGCCTGCCTGCTTTCAGTGTCATAAGGATTTGGAAAAAAAGTGCTTATCAGGCATAGTGCATCAGGCGATCTGGCAGGATCATTGTGCAGGCTGCCACAATCCGCACACGGCCAGCTTTGATCATTTATTGGTCAGACAGGGCGCATCGCTCTGCTATCAGTGTCATAAGGAGAAAGAAGAAAAGTGGCAGAGGCTGAAGATGCACTCACCGATTCAGCAGCAGCAGGGATGCCTTGGCTGTCATGAGCCCCATGTGTCTTCCTACCATTTCCAGGTGAAGGCGAATGAGCAGGCTTTGTGTTTTAAGTGTCATAAGGCTGAAGACTTTCAGAAAAAATATGTGCATAAGCCGGCTCAGGAGGGAAAGTGTCAAAGATGCCATGATCCTCATGCCTCAAGAGAGGATTTTTTGCTGATCGCCCCGGCGAGGCAACTTTGCCTATCCTGTCATGGGCAGAAGAATCTAGCCGGAGTTCACTGGGGGGTTGAGGTTCGGGGCTGTGACTGCACTCTCTGCCACAGCCCACATGCTTCTGGCAGCCGGGGGCTGGTGTATGATTTTAGCCACAAGCCTTATCAGGAGCGAAATTGTCATAAATGCCACGGCGATGATCGACAAAAGCAAAGAACCCTAGTTGCTCAAGGTGCAAATCTATGCTATACTTGCCACCACCAGGAGCAGGAGAAATTCCACGAGGGGCAGGATAATTCCCACGAGGGGCAGGATAATTTCCAGGGGAAATCACGAAAGAAAAGCCACATGCCAAGCGGTAGCCGAGAGTGCTTGTGGTGTCATAATCCTCATGCCTCCAAGCGGAAAGGTCTGACTCGAAGAGAGATTAAAATTCTCTGCCTGAGCTGTCATTCTAAGATGGCAGCTCGGCTGAAAAGCGATACTCCGGCGGGGGGCAGGCATCCTGAGGTGATTAAGGGAAACTGTACCAGTTGCCATGATCCTCATTCCTCTTTATGGCCAGAATTCTTGAAAGCAGATGCTATCATACTATGTACGAGCTGTCACATCAAGCAAAAGAAGGCTACCCATCCAGTAGGAGAAAAAGCTATTGACCCCAGAGACCGCAAGACTCAAATCAAGTGTATCACTTGCCATGATCCGATGGGGACAAAATTTAGATATTCTCTTCGGCTTGATGGTTCACGGGCACTGTGTGAGCAATGTCACCAGAAATATTAAACCAGGTCAAGAAGAATAGATTGACTTTGGAAGGAACCCTTTTGAAAAAGGGTTCCTTCCAAGCCATCCTCCTAAAACTTTTAATTGTTATTAAAAAAGTTTTAGGAAAGAGGGTTAGCTTAGGTCTGCTGCTGATGATTTTCATCTCAGGCTGTTTCGCCTGGCCGCGAGAGTCGACAAAAGATCAGCGGCTCTCGGATGGCACCTTGCGTCTTTTTTTGCAGTTTTCCTGCCCAGGCCGAGAGGAGATTTCCTTTACGGTGTCGCAGATTCAAGCTCATAGGGCTGATGGTGAGGTAATTTTTCGGACAGTTGATCAGGTTTTGCAGGCAGGAGGTGAGCCGCGGCAGGTGATTATCACGGTCAATCTACCGACCGGAGCCTATCAGAAGATTGGCTTATCATTCGCCGGGGCCAAGGTTCAGCAGCCTGCTGCAGGAGTGATTCCCCTTGAGACTCCCCAAGAGCCCACTTTTTTGGATTTGGATATTCCGCTGCTGATCAGCCCCCGGAAAGTTATCAGTGCGCATCTTAACCTTGAGGTTCGCTCTCAAAGCATGGACAAGGATGAGGCTAAAGGCAGGGAAAGGGTTCTTTTTTCTTCCCGGCTGAGCCAGGGGAAGCGGTCGACAGCTTTGAAATCCCTGATGTTGTATGTTACTAATATGGCGGATAATACCGTATCAGTGCTTGATCGGGTGAACAATTCCCTGGTTTCTGTGATTCAGGTGGGAAAGGAGCCGCAAGGGATTGTGGTCAATGAGCAGGGCACTTACGCCTATGTGGCCAATGCCGGCTCCAACACGGTTTCGATCATTGATACCTTGACTGGGGAGGTGGATGAGACCGTAGATCTGCCTCTAGGGATCTATCCTTCGGGCATAACCATCACCTCGGATGGGAAGTATGTCTTGGTGGCCAATCGAGACAGTGATAATGTAACTGTGATCGATACCGACTTAAAAAGATCGATTTACACCTTCAGGGTTGGCCACAAGCCGATCGACCTTCGGGTCAGTCCAGCCACAGGGCGGTGGCTATATGTTACCAACCAGGGCTCCCGTGATCTTTACATTGTCAGTCTTGAAAGCCGCAAGTTAGTAGACAGGGTCCCCTTGCAGGCGGAAAGCTCAGGTATAGCGGCTATGGCGGTCAATTTTGCTCAGGATCGGCTTTTCATTGCCGATCCTAGTTCTTCGGCTATACTGGTGCTTGATATTGATCTTGAAAAATTGCATAGGCAGGAGCAGTCGCCCCAGGATCATTTCTCACCAGGTCATTCGGTGATTAAATCCTCCCTGCTTCAGGGAGAGTATGGTCCGGTCAGGATCGTTTTGGATGAGGATCGCGGCCGGCTCTATGCGGCTAACCAGAAAGATAATTCGGTCAGCAGCTTTCCTATCGCTTTGACTTCAATGAACATTCAGGAAAGCCGCTATCAGGTGGGCCAAAAGCCGATAGGTTTGGCTCTTGACAAGGCGCGAAATTACCTTTATGTTGTTAATAGTGCTGATGACAGCCTGTCGATCATTGACCTTCGTCAGGAGCGGGTCGTTGAATCGATCCGAGTTGGCCGCAAGCCGTTTGGCATTGATTTAATTCAAAAGTAAGCGCTTGGCCAGGGTTGGAAGTTTAGGGATGGAATCAACAAGCCAGGGGGCAGGGGCAGAGATGAAAATTGCAGCTAGGGAGAAAAAAAGCCAATAAGAAGAGGACAGGAGATAGAGGGTGATTTATAAGAAGGGAAAGATGCGCCTTCAGAAGGCCGCAGCGGCTGGATTGGTAGTAATGGTAGTGCTGTTTGGTTTTGCCTGGCAAGCCAGAGAGGCTCTTTCCGCTGCTGATAAGGGTAGGGATAAAAATCCGCATCAGGATGAGATTCAATCCTTTCAGGAAAGATGCCGAGTGTGCCACTCTTCTGATCCCCTGGAGCTTAATCGGCAGGTTTTTGAGACGATTCGTTTTGAGCGGTGTCGAGATCAATGTCTCGCCTGCCATAGGGTTCCACAAAGCTGTCTGCTGGTATCCACAGAAAAAGCGACTAAGATTCTCAAATCTCAGCTTCAGTACCTGGGGCTTCCCCTGGTCTCAGGTTCTATCCATTGCGGAAGTTGTCACTTTTTCCATGACCAGGGGAAGGAGGCCAAGGGCAATCATAAGCTCAATAGCCTCTATCCTAACTTTTGGTACCGCATTCAGCAGATTGAGCCGCATCGGGCCAATGTTTTTTGTCAACTCTGCCATGAGGGTGAACCGCAAGCTTCAACTCCTGATCGTAAGGCTGATTTAAAGATTAAATTTAAAGGAGATCGGGTAGCGGTCTGCATCCAGTGTCATGATGGGAAAAAGGCCCGCTCTGACAACCATCCGGTCAGAGTTTCCCCCACCAAGGAAAAAGGGGTCAAGGTCCCCGAGGAGACCTTTCCTCTAACTGACGGGAAGGTTACCTGTCTTACCTGTCATCTGATGCCCTGCCAGGGGGGAAAAATTGAGCAGAATCTTTTGCGGGGCGGCCCGTATGAAAAGAGGGTCGATGTTTGTCTTTCCTGTCATATGAAGGAGCGCTATCAGGCGGTAAATCCTCATATTCAGGTTGATGAGCAAGGTAAGATAATGAAAAATAAATGCTTATATTGTCACATCATTTAGCTTGAAGGTAGGTAGCCGATGGCTCGATTCTGGTGCTGGCTATGGATTGCGGTTTTGATTTGGGGATGGACAGCAGGGGTATATTCTGCTCAGGCCGAATCACTCCCCTCATCTGAGGTCGGATCCTCGCAGGCGGTATCTTCATCGGCCGCGGCCGATGAGTGGCAGCGGCTGACAACTATTGACGGGAAGATCATCAATCCTCATAAATCTCCTAAATCTTGTTTGGTATGTCATGAGAGAGAGCCTCGGGCAGGAGACAAGGAACTCTATTTGAGGTTTGGAGGAAATTCTGTTCAACTTTGCAAGGGCTGTCATGATAACAAGCGGGTTAAGGGGGACAATCACCCGGTAGGAATTATTCCATCTAAGGAGCGGGGGGTAAGGGTGCCGGCGATCTTTCCTCTGGCTGGGGGAAAGCTCTCCTGCACTACCTGTCATCAGATGCCCTGCCAGGGGAAAACTGCCAATTTATTCTTTCTCCGTGGTGGGCCATATCAGAGGCGGATTGATACCTGCTTGAGCTGTCATTTAAGAGAAAAGTATGAAAAGGTCAATCCACATGATCAGCTAACCGATACTGGTGAAATTCGTGAGGATCGGTGCCTGTTTTGCCATGAGATTAACAAGGAGAACGCTACTGGCCTAGCCTTCAAATTTAAGGCTCCATTAAAGTTCTACTGCCTTGGCTGTCATCCGATCAGCGTTGAAAAACATCCCTTCGGAGCACACCACACTGGCCGGCAGCTTCATACTATCTGGGAAGGCTTGAGTGACTCTGAGCGGGTCAGGCTCTCGCAGCAGGAGCGGTTCAAGATGTTTCCGATCAGTATCGGCGGGAAAATCATGTGCACCACCTGCCACAATCCCCATGATGTCCGCAAGGGGCCGAAGCTTCGCATTAATGAGGTCAATAAGAGTTGCCGGCAATGCCACTACAAAAAGTATGGCCAGATAGCTCAGACAGAGGCCTCTTTGGCTAACCAGTGGAGCTTGAATAAGAAGGATGCACTTTCTCCTCCCCAGGAGATTCCCTCTGAGAGCGATCTTGATCCGGCTAAGGAGGACAAGGTAGCCTTTGGCTATCGGGCTTCGCTAAGTTTTTATTGCGTCGGCTGTCATGCCAATAAAGAGACGAATCATCCCTATGGAATTGCCCACAGTGGAAAATTCATTAAGCGGTTTTGGGAAGCTAAATTCGATCAGAAGGGGAAATCTCTTGCTCCGGCCAGATCAGGCGGCAGCCTTGAGGAGAGCGATAGTTTGGATATTCAGATTTTCCCCTTGACCTTGAGCGGGCAAATCGGCTGCTTCACCTGTCACGATCCTCATAACGGAGCAAAGGGGCCGAAATTGCGGGTTGAGTCCAAAGAGAAACTGTGCACCCTCTGCCACCCCAATCGGGCTGGAGTAATTGAAAAATACCTAAAAGATAATCAGGGGAAGCAGAAGCAAAAGTAGGGTAAAGGCGAGGCAAAAGCCGAAAAAGAGTCAGTGGCGGAGAAGTCGTTGCTTGGGTTGAGTGTAAGTAGCCGATTAGTTATATTTTTTTATTTGCCTTTTCCTAGAGAGTATGTTATTAAATAACATAAATACCCCCGGCTTACAGAATATTATACCATATCTGCGGACAAGAAATTCGTGTAAGTTCAAACATAGTGTCGCCTTTTTATGTTATTTTAAATCCATAACTCATCAAAACAATAGGAGTCCGTCCCCATGGCAGATAAAAGAGTTCCTGAAGCCGTTTTTCTGCTTGTAATCCTCTATTTCGTAATCTTTGTTTGCCTTACCTGGAGCCCCAGATCTGCACGGGCAGCAGATCAGGAAAACTGCATGTTGTGTCATCGCTACTCCGGCCTTGGATGTTTTGACAAGGAAACGGGAGCCAAAAGAATATTCTACGTAAGTGAAGGGCTCTACCGCAATAGTGTTCATAACAATGTCTTGTGCAGTCACTGCCACACGGATGTTACCGAGGTTCCTCATAAGCCAGCCAAAAAAGTAAACTGTGCTACTCAGTGTCATGTAAAGGATCCTTCCACGAATAAAGATTTTTCCCACAAAATCGTTGTTGATGAGTTTAAAAAGAGTGTTCATGGCAAGTCCCCGCTGTTTACCTTTGAAGAGGGTCAGCCGCGGTGTAAGTATTGCCATACTAATCCCCTCTATTCTCCTCTAAGGGGCATTCTGGCTCAAAAGCCGGGCTGTGAATCAGAGGCCCTGGCTAGATGTGTGGCCTGCCATGAAAAGAGCCCCTGGGCCAGCAGATTCTTAAAGCATTTTGTTTCCAGGACCGCACCGCGCTGGAATAAGAAACAGATTGTCGATCTTTGCAACAATTGTCATGCAGATAAAAAGCTGATGCAGAACTTTGGGCTTGAAAGCACAGAGAATTTCAAGCAGACCTTCCACTGGCGTAATGTGAAATATGAGGCTGAAAACGGCGCTGACTGCCTCAGTTGTCATGGTCCGCGGAAGTTAGGTTTCTCCGCCCATACGATCTTGCCTGTGGATGATCCGACCTCGCCACTCTATGCAGAAAATCGTGTCAAAACCTGCGGGCAGTCAGGATGCCATCAGGGAGCTACTAAGCTTTTTGCCTCTGGTGCAGTTCATGGCACTGGGGTAAAGGCAGCCCTGCTGGAGAAAAAATTGCGGGCTGAGGGAGAGGAAATCTCGCCAGAGGAAAAGAAAAAGCTGCGGACTGAAATTGATGATGCTGGTATGACCAAGCTACAGCAAACTATTATCTGGGGAATCAAGACCTTTTATAAGGTGATGATCGTTTTGGTTGGAGGATTTATGTTCATCCACCAGCTTCTTGATTTGAGAATAACCTTGAAAGAGAGAAGAGAAGGGAGGCATCATTAATCATGGCCAAGAAATGGGGAAGAAGAGCTGAGGATCAGGAATGGTTTCCACGCCTGTCACGGGTGGAAGTATGGCAGCATAATATTGTTTGGATATGTTTTGTTTTGCTGGTGGCCACGGGAATGATGTCCTTGATACCGACCGATTGGGTAACGGCTTTGTTTGGTAACTACACCGCGCAGGTATATTATTATCGCCGAGTGGCTCATCTGATTTTGGCCGCTATTTTGATTGCTGGCTCGATCTGGCATCTTGCTTACGGCATATTTACTAAGCCCGGCAGACAAATGCTGATTGACATGATTCCAACTCTTAATGATGCCGTCCAGATGAAGCAGAACATTCTCTACATGCTCGGCATGTCAGACTCCAAGCCTAAATTCGATCGGTTTGATTATCGGGAAAAGATGGAGTATATCTTTGGGCTAATTGGTACTACGGTTATCTGTGTAACCGGGGTAGTAATGACCTTTGCCCCGTTTTTTCCCAGATTCATGGTTGAGGTTTGTGGTACGATTCACCTGTGTGAGGCTACGCTGGCCAGTATCACTATTTCAATCTGGCACTTTTACGGCGTACACTGGAAACCTGGTAAATTCCCGCAAGATACCTCATGGATTGACGGGTTGGTAAGCATGGAACATCTAAAACATGAGCATCCTCTCCAATGGGAGCGAGTGATGAAGGAAAGACAAATGGCCAAACAAGGAGTCAAGGATGCCTCCTCAGTAGCTACCTCATGGGGCGGGCAGCATGATCACCATAATAACACCACGCTGGAAGCGGGGGAGGAATAAGCAATGTTGAAAGGTCGAGGGAATCTAGCTAAGGCAATCAGTGGTACATCAGCAGTGCTTTTAGTGATAGCCCTGCTTATGATGATCAAAGCATTCTTTTTTCCTAAAAAAGGGGTTCACTATGGTCCACCAGTGGTTGAGTTTGAAAAGATAAAATCCCCAACTGCCCCGAAGGTGGAAACTGCCGAGATAAAGCTTGCCAATAAGGATGTATTTGCCAAGATCTTGAAAACCAAAACCTACTCTCAAATGGAGCACTTCCATAATATTGACAACACCTTGGATATCAAAAAGAGGGTCCCGACTCTTTGCCTGATCTGCCACGGTAATTATCCCCACAGCAAGAACAAGGAAGTGCGGGCGCTGTATAATATGCATACCTATTTCTGTGCCTGTGAAACCTGTCATCTGCGGGCTCCAAACCTGACCTTTGTCTGGTTCGACAACTATACTGGCGAGGAGATTCCGGAGATCAAGGAGCGGGTTCCTGATGGAGTCTATGCCGGAAACTATGGAGCCAAAATTGTCCCCTGTGTGTTGGATAAGATCGGGAAACATCAAAGACTTGATCAGCCGATTTCAGAGGAATATGCAAAAGAGTATTTAAAACTCTGGGCTCAGTACACCTACGATCAGCAGTCGCAGGCCAAGGCTGAAGCCCACAAGGGTCTGGCTCAGGAGCCTGTTACTTGCACCGAATGTCATCGCCGGAGGAATCCTTACTTAGACTTTAAGGCCTTGGGGTATCCTCAGCATCTGTGCGATGAGTTCACCGGAACTGAGGTGGCTGGTATGGTCGCCAAATATAAGTCCTTGAAGCTGCCTACTATGTTTAGACCGGAAAATATTATCGAGGGAAAAGAGAATCTGAAAGATGGCAAGATTATCCTCCCAGCGGTGGAGCAAGGGGAGACAATTCTGGATGAGAGCGGGGCTGGTAGTCCTGCAAGTGATGCCAATGGTCAACGCGGTGTAAATTAATGAGTGCTGGGCTAGGGAAGAGAATGATTGAGCGCTGGGGGGAAGCGGGCAGAAGCAGGGTGGCAGTGGCGGCGATAAGGATGGGGCGAGCAGCATCGGCAAGCGGTAGGAAATCGCTCTGGTTGCTGCTTTGTCTAGCTGCTGTGATTTTTTTCCTCTTGCCTTCGGGATGGGGCAGCAGGCTAGCCTGCGCTATTGAGATTATCGAGGCTAAGCACCTATTTGATATTCAAAAAAATGCGGTTTCTCCCCCGCTTGATCAGCCTAGCGCTGTAGCTGTTGATCCGCAAAACAGAATCTGGGTCTTGGACGGAGTCAATGGCCGGCTGGTAGGGTTTTCATACCAGGGTAAGTACCTGACTCAGTTCGGCCGGAAGGGAAGCGGCCCGGGGGAATTCAAATCCCCACTTGGAATGATGATCGACTCAGAAGGCCGCATCTACGTGGCAGATTCCAAGAATCATCGCCTTCAGGTATTTGACGCCGAAGGCGCCCCTCTCTCTCAGGTCTATATCTCTCCTGACAAGTATGGATCATTGGCCGATCCTACAGATATTGCCTTAGATGAGGGCAGAAGGCAGTTTGTGGTAGTCGATAATGACAATCACCGGCTCTTGATCTATAGCCAGAAGTTTGAACTGATGAAAGAGCTCGGCGGGGTTGGCTACGAGAGTGGGAAATTTCGCTATCCATACGCTCTGTGTCTGGATAAGTCAGGAAATATCTATGTTACCGATGTGATCAATACCAGGGTAGAGGTGCTTTCTCCTAAGGGAGACTACATTCGCAGTATCGGCGAGTGGGGGATTGAAAAAGGGCAGTTTTTCCGGCCTCAATCTATCTGCATGGATGGTAAGGGAAGGGTTTTTGTTGGTGAAAATTACGTCAAGATCGGCTTGATTCAGGTTTTCGACCAGCAGGGCAATTTCCTTGGCGTGATCGGTGATCCCTCGAAGAAGGAAATTCGGTTTCAGGTACCAGCAGATATCTTTGTTGATCAGCAGAACCGATTGTATGTCGTTCAGATGTATACCAGTACAATTAGTGTGTATTCACTTAATCAATAAGTTAAGAGAGAAATTCGGCTCATGTTCCGCTTCTTTTATAGGCAAGGCAGGTGGGTGTCTGTGAAGAGTGATATTCCCAAAGGGCTGCCCTCTTCCTCCCTTTATTGGCTAGTGGCCAATGTCATCTGTTTTTTCCTCCTTCAACTCGGCTTTCACCCTTTGGCCTTTGGGCAGATGGTTCCAAATTCTGCCAAGGAGTGCGCTATCTGTCACTTTCGGTGGATGGATCAGTTTTATTATGAAGGTCGGGGCACAGATCTTGTCGAGTATCAAAAGGAGCGTGATGCGGCTGATGAGATGATGTGCTATAGCTGCCACAACGGCATCCTGGTTGACTCGCGTGAGCGGTTTTGGGCAAAACGCGGCCATCGGGTAAATATGGTGCCTTCGGACAAGGTTCGCATTCCTCCTGAGATGCCTCTTGATGAGAAAAAGCAGGTCGTCTGCGGCACCTGTCATACTGCTCATGGGGTAGCGGATGAGCTGCGCTATCAGCAGACCATTTACCTTCGGTTTCCAAACCGCAATTCAGAGATTTGCATCAAGTGTCATGTCGATAAAGTCGGCGGGCCGCGTGAGGGGAATCATCCGATTGGGGTTAATTCACTGCCGATTCCAGCCAGGATTTTGGATAATTATGGCCGCTCAGGGGTAAAAAAGGATGCGGTAATCTGCGAAACCTGCCATACGGTGCATGGGACTACGGATAAAAATCTGCTAGTCATTCCCACCAAAGTGGATAATGAATATAATGCTCTCCTGTGCGAATCCTGCCATACTGCTAATCCGAGCATGAAAGGCAAAGGGTTAGGCCTTGGTTCTCACCCGGTTGATATTGTTCCGAAACTCAACATGCCTAAAAAATGGGCTGGAGGATCGGCTTTGATCACCGGAGCCCAAAATCAGATTATCTGCTTAAGTTGTCACTGTCCGCATAAGGCCCAAAAAGAGACCTCGATTCTAGCCAGTGGAGCCAAATCGCCGATCTGCATCGAATGCCACCGTCAGGAGAGCCTGGTGGCCAAGACCGAGCATGACCTTTCTTTATCTGCACCGGCTGAGCTTAGCCCTACAAGTAAAGTAGGCTCACAGACAGGAATCTGCGGTGCTTGTCATTGGCCTCATAATGCGCAAAGTTATCGGCTTTGGTCAAGGCCGTTATCTGGCCTCAAGGGTGATGTAGGCTCAAAGATGTGCGCAAGTTGCCATAATGAAAAATCTTGTGGTCAAAAGAAGCTGGTTGGAACCTTCAGTCATCCGGTCAACCGCGACCTGTCAAAGCTTAAGGTTAAGAAGGTTGATTTTCCAACCTACGATGAGCAAGGTAAGCCCTTATCTGAAGGAGAGGCCGGGGGGAGAATCATGTGTGCCACCTGCCATAATCCCCACCAGTGGGACCCTGCTAGGAAAGAGTGCGGCCCGGGAGAGATGGTTGAGGGAGGACAGAAGGATAGCTTTTTGCGGATGGCTAATAATGAGCATTCTCACCTTTGCCTAGCCTGCCACCAGAGCCAAAAATCGGTGATTGATACCGAGCATGACCTCCGCTTAACGGCCAAAGAAGAGCCAAATTGGCTGGGGCAAAAATGCACCGAATCTGGGCCGTGCAGTGCCTGCCACATCGTGCATAATGCGCAAGGTGATAAGCTTTGGGCTAGGCTGCTGCCCAAGGCTGAAGATCCAATATCTGGATATTGCCAAAGTTGCCATCGGCAGAATTCTTGTGCTGAGAAAAAACTGGTTGGCACCTACACGCATCCAGTTGGAGTTGATATCAAATTGGCTGATGATAAAACTAGCCTCCCTCTCTTTGATAAGGCGGGCAGGGTATCGGCTCAAGGCAGATCGGTTACCTGCTCTACCTGCCACAATGTTCATCAGTGGAGGCCGGATCAAACCGACCGAGGACCGGGCAAAAACCTTGAGGGAGATGGAAGGGATAGCTTTCTTCGGATAGCGAATGACACCGAATCTACGCTATGTTTGGACTGCCATAAGAAACAGCAGTATGTGGCCAAGACCGATCATGATCTTAGGTTTATGGCCCCAAAAGAGAAGAATTATCTCGGTGATCCGCCTCGAAAATCTGGCCTGTGCGGTGCCTGCCACTTAGCCCACAACGGAGCGTCAATCCTGATGTTTGCCAAGATGCCTAATGCTGAGGCAGATGTAGCTAACCAATTGTGCCTGAGTTGCCATAAGGAAAAGGGTTGTGCGGAGAAAAAGCTGGTCGGCGCTTATAGTCATCCTATGGATAAGGGAATTCAGGCGGCTGATGGAAAGACGCAGCTTCCCCTGTACGCACCTGACGGCAGCAAACAGCCGAGCGGAAAGGTTGCCTGCGCATCCTGCCACAGCGCTCATCAGTGGGCGCCCTCAGAGTTAGCTTGCGGAAGTGGAGAAAATAGAGAAGGGACAGCTAAGGACAGCTTCCTTCGGCTGCCAATGCTGCCTGAGCCTGCGCTGTGTGAGGATTGCCACCAAAGAGAATGCTTGGTCGCCAACACCGATCATGATCTTCGGCTTCTGGCCGAGGGGGAGCGGAATATCCAGAATCAGACAGTCGGAGACTCTGGCATCTGCTCTGCCTGTCATCTGGTCCATAATGCGCCATCGAACAATCTGTGGGCCAGGGAGCTTCCAGTGATAGCAGCAGGCAGCAGTCTGATCGGTCAGGAATGTGCAAGCTGCCACAGCCGAGGCAAGGTGGGTGATAAGAAAATAATTGCGGATTTTTCTCATCCGGTCGATATCCGTCCTATGGACAAGGGAATAACCACCAATCTTCCTCTATATACCATGAGTGGTGAGATTGAACAATCTGGAGGAGGCTTTTTAACCTGCACAACCTGCCATGATCCCCACCTGTGGACACCTGCCCAACATCCTGCGGCGGCGGCAGAGCAGCCGAGAGAGTCTTCGGCCAAAGCCGCCTCTAGCAAAGGAAAATCTTCTGGCAAGGCCAAGGCAGCCGCCTTGCTGAAGAATCAGGAAGGTGATATCCACAGCAGTTTTCTTAGGCTGGATGAGAGGCCGACAGAGAATATGTGCACCGATTGCCATAAGGATCAACGCTATGTCTGCAAGAGTGAACATGACTTGAGCCTTCTGTCTCCTCAGGAGACTAATGTCCAGGGCCATACCGTGGCCCAATCAGGGGTCTGCTCGGCCTGCCATCTGGTTCATAACAGTCCGATTAAAACCTTGCTCTGGGCAAGGAGGCTGCCGCCTGAGAATGACTTTATGCTGGCTACCTGTTTGTCTTGTCATGAAAAGGGAAAGTGTGCCGGAGAGAAAGCCGTTTTTGTTGGTCTGCATCCTAGCTCTTTTGTCTATACGGGGAAAATAACTCAATTTCGCCGGATGGGAGATGCGGATTATAAGACCTATTTTCCCCTGTACGATAAGCAGGGCAGAAAGTCTCCCGTAGGGTTTGTAACCTGCCCTACCTGCCACAGCGCTCATCAGTGGGATCCTGACTCCAAAGAATACCCAAGCTTGGGGAAAAATATCGAAGGCGATCCCCGAAATAGCTTTCTCCGAAACAGCGGGGCTGATTTTTCCATCTGCCTAGATTGCCATGGGTTTGAGGCCATGCTAAAGTATAAGAATTACCATGTTTCTTCAGAGTGGCATCAAAAATACTGGCGACCTGGGCAGGATGTAAAACCGACTGGGGTCAATATCACCGAGAAAAAACCAGTGCCGTAAGGTAAGGGGAAAACCCTTTTGATAAGGGGAAAACCCTTTTGAAAAAGGGTTTTCCCCTTTAACCCCTTTTCCTAAAACTTTAATAGCTATGTTATTAAAGTTTTAGGAGGATGGTTTGGAAGGAACCCTTATTGAATAAGGGTTCCTTCCAAGATATTATCTCCTGGTCCACTTTTTCATGATTTGGATGATCCGGTCTATATTGATCGAGTGTGAGATGTGGGCGGCCAGAAGATCATACTGTCTTTCCTTTTCTTCCCAAAAATTCCCCCTCCCTGCCGAAGGCTCAAAAGGTATGTTTTTTGTGGCCGCGATCTGGCCAAGTAGGCATCTTCGGAATCCTTGGGCATCAAAAAGACCATGGACATAGGTTCCTATAACTTTGCCCTGCTCGCTCAGCGCGCCATCAAAGCGGCAGTGGCCGCTCTTGTCGTCGATAGTTAAAAATGGCCGCACCTGGCCAAGGGGCCGGCTTTCTCCCATATGGATTTCATAACCCAAAACCCTCTGGCCAAAGAGAAGGTCTCGCCCTTCAATCCGACGTACGGTTTTTAGGGGTTGAATTTCAGTTTTGACTGCAAGCATACCAAGCCCCTCGATCTGCCGAAGCTTCCCTTCCTGGCCACTTGGGTCTGCAATTTCCCTTCCCAAGATCTGAAACCCCCCGCACAAGCCGATGATCCATTTGTTGTTAGCTTTGGCGAATTGCTCGATTTTCTCCGCCCAGCCAGATTCTTTCAGCCAGAGCAGGTCATGCAGGCTGTTTTTGCTTCCTGGGAGAATCAAAAGATCGTAGGCCGCAAGATCAGTCGGCACATGCAGCCAGTTAAGAACAACCTCTGGCTCTTGCTCTAAGGCATCAAGGTCAGTAAAGTTAGAGAGGTGAGGCAGCCGAATGGCGGCAATATTGATCTTGTGCTCATCGAGTGGTCGTATATTGGCTCTGGCTTCAAGGGATAGGCTATCTTCTTTTTCCACACAAAGCCCTGACAGATAGGGAACTAGCCCTAAAACTGGCTTTCCGGCTCTTTGCTCTATATAGGTGATCCCATCCCTGAAAAGCTCAGGATCACCACGAAACTTATTGATAATAATCCCCTGAATTAGCTCTCTTTCCTTGGCCGAGATAACCTCAAGAGAGCCGATGATTTGAGCAAAGACTCCTCCCCGATCAATATCGGCAATCAGGATGACTGGAGAATCGGTAGCCAGAGCCAGATCGAAATTCACCAGGTCATGGGCTCTCAGGTTGATCTCGCAGCATGAGCCAGCCCCCTCAATAACAATGATTTCGTATTCTTTGGCCAGTTGATGGTAGCTCTCCATGACCAGATTTTTTACCGTAGGTTTAAAGGCATAGTATTCTTTGGCGGTCATATTGCCGTAGACCTTGCCCTGGAGGATGACCTGTGAGCCGATCTGGCCAGTTGGCTTGAGGAGCACTGGGTTCATATGGACAGAAGGAGCAACTCCGGCAGCCTCGGCTTGAGCAGCCTGTGCCCGGCCAATCTCTCCCCCTTCAAGGGTAACATAAGAATTGTTAGACATATTCTGGGCTTTAAAAGGCACTACCCGATAGCCCATATTTTTAAATATTCGGCATAGGGCAGTAGCTATGATACTTTTGCCGACATCGGATCCAGTGCCAAGGAGCATGATCTTTAATGGCTTTTCCCGCATGGTGATATGATTATCCTCTCCCTTGCAAAAAGTAGAAAATGCTCTCAGGATGAGAGCCGAAATGAAGGTGTGGATAGCCAGCCAGACAATTTTTGTATCGAAACCCTTCTGCTTTTTTCTCCTGACCGCTTGGAGCAAGGGCTTCATAAGCCCGCGGTATGCTTTTGGGCATTTCGTCCATAGTCGAGTAGTGAAATTCATGGCCTCGAAGCTCTAGGCTGCCTGAAGGGCCAAGTGGACAATCTTCAAGGAGGCGAATTTTTCGATAGCCAAGGTGAAGTCTTTTTTCCATCCGAGCCAAAGTGGGAAAGATGCCTACTAGGGGAAAAAACTCTTGGGTAAAGGTTTTAATACCCTTGGTAAGATAGACAAACCCGCCGCACTCGGCCAGAACCTGTCCTCCCTGCTCGATGAAATCTCGAATTGAGTTGAGCATACTGAGGTTTTGGGAAAGCTGAGGTCCGTAGAGCTCAGGATATCCTCCGCCAAGATAGAGGGCTTGGCAGGAGGCGGGAATTGCTTTATCTCGCAAGGGGCTAAAGAAGAGCAATTGTGCTCCAGCGGCCTTGAGGAGATCGAAATTGTCCTGATAATAGAAGCAAAAAGCCTCGTCTTTGGCTATGCCTATGGTTTTTATGGTTTTGATGAGCGGCTCCGGAGAGGATAAAGAGTAGGGGGAAGATTCCTCAGCAGCCTTTTGAATCATGCTGGCAGGTGGGGCTATTCTCTTTATTTCTCCGGCTATTTCTCCGGCGCTCTGAGCAATGGCTAAGAGCCGCTCGATATTTACTTTTTCTTCGAGCAAGGCAGAAAGTCTACTTAAAAAGCTGTCCGAAAGAGGGCTTTCCTCGCAAGTAACCAGCCCAAGATGTCTCTCAGGAATAGTCAGCGACTCATCGCGGGGAAGATACCCTAGCACTTCAGTTTGACACAAGCTCTCGATAGCTTCTTTCAAACAGTCAAAGTGTCTTGGCCCAGCCACCTGATTCAGGATCAGACCCGCGAGGGGAAGCTGAGGGTCAAAGCGTTCATACCCTTGAATCAGAGCAGCCGCGCTGCGGGCCAGGCCGCGGCAGTTAACGATCAGAATCAGTGGGCAGGCGAGCCATTTGGCTATCTGGGCTGAGCTTCCATCCTCGCTCAGGCTACCAAGCCCGTCAAATAAACCCATGACCCCTTCGATCAAGGCCAGGTCTACTCCTTGGGCGTGCTGAATAAAGGTTTTGAGATTATATTCCCTTGAGAGCATCCAGCCATCGAGATTTCGCGACGGCAGGCCACTGATTCGGCTGTGGTGGCCAGGATCGATAAAGTCAGGGCCAACCTTAAAAGATGACACGGAAAGCCCCTGCTTTTTAAAAAGGTGTAGAAGACCAAGGGTTAGGGTAGTCTTACCTGAGCCACTTTGGGCTCCAGCCACCATGAGGCGAGGGATTTTTATCCTGCCGGAGGGATATCCTTCTCTGGTCACTTCACATCCTCTAGTCACTTCATACCCTTCTCTTTTATTTCGTATCTTTTATCTCGGTATCTTTTATCTCGTATCCCCTGGGAGTGATCATATGTCCCCTGATGATCCTGGTTTTTGAATTGCCGATGATTATCAGAGAGAGCATGCTGATTTCATGCTGGGTAAACTCATCTAAGGTAGTGATGATTTTTCTCTCCTCATCCCGCAGGGCATTATGGACTATTCCTACCGGAGTTTTAGGGGGCTGAAATTGCAGAAAGATGGCCTGAGCTTCCAAGATTTGTCCGGTGCGGTGTTTACTTTTGGGATTGTATAGGGCAGTAACAAAATCGGCATAGGCCGCAGCCTCAAGGCGCTTTTTGATTACTGGCCAAGGGATAAGGAGATCGCTGAGGCTGATGATGGCTAGATCATTCATCAGCGGCGCTCCCAGTACTGAGGCCGCGGCGCTGATGGCTGAGAGGCCGGGCACGATCTCAACTTCGATCTCATCATCCTCGTCTGGTCCTTTTGGCTGGCTAAGTAAAAGCTCTAGGGCCGGGCCAGCCAGGCCATAAATCCCGCAGTCCCCGCCGCAGACTAAAGCTACCCTCATCCCCTGCCTGGCTAAAGCGATTGCCTGCTGGCATCGATCCAGCTCTTTTCGCATCCCCGAGGCCAGCACTTTCCTCCCTGGCCAAAAATCTTTGATCAGGGCAAGATAGCGCTCATAGCCGACAATCACCTCAGACTCTTCCAGCACCTGAAGTGCCCGCAGGGTAAAGTGCTCTCGTCTTCCCGGCCCAAGGCCGATGATGGCTAATCTTCCGGTTTTTTTCTGGCCAGGGCTAAAGCTACATTGCCCCGTTTGGTTTTTGGGATCACAAGGTTTTGCTCGCCAGACAGAAGCATAGCTGCACATTCTGAAACTCCTTTTACTCCAAGGATATTTTTTACATACTCTGATGGTGGGCTAGGGGGATCGAGACGATTTAACTCTTCTTGGTTGAAGAAGCTGATTTTAAGTCCAAGCCTTCGGGCAAAGGCTAATAAGCCTGGCTCATCAGCCTTGCGGTCAATTGTGCCCACTTCGGCCAAAGAGAGGATCGAATAGCCATGTTCTGCCAGGATGTCCCTGACCTGGCTGTGGATCTCCTCCTTTGAGGTTCCCCGGTTGCAGCCAAGGCCAAGGAAGAGGGTCGGTGGCCGAAGGAGCAAGAGATGTTGAGCTGGCCAGCGGGGAAAATCCGTACGGTCAGAGATAATGATGAGAAAATCTCCAGCCAGAGGCCCCCGACCATCCCAGGCGATCACCCCCTCTGGGAGCCTGGTGAGGTATTTTTGGTATTCGCTCCAGCAAAAAATGGGAATCTCCCTTACCAGCGCAGCATTAAAGGCTTTCACTTTAGAAACATTTTCCAGGCAGAGCCCCTGCTTTCTGGCCCAGACCTCGATAGCTGTTTTGCCACTGATATCGGTAGCGGTGGTGATCACTGGCTGGGCTTTGATTTTGCGGGCAATGTCTCGGGCAAGCTCATGGGCCCCTCCCCAATGCCCGCCGAGTAGACTTATGGCCCAGCGCCCCTTCTCATCCACTACCACTACGGCCGGATCGTGCCATTTGTCGGTCAGATGCGGGGCAATAGTTCTGACCGCAATAGCGGTGGCCATGATAAAAACGTGTGAGCGAAAGAGGTGAAAATTTCTGGCTAAAAGCTTGCTGAGCCCTTCGGCGGGAAAGGAGCTAATCGGCAAGCTGCCGCCCTCCTGGTGGCAGTCAGCGGCAATTTTTTCATGGAGAAAAACCTCAGCCTGTGGGAAGGCTTCGGCCAGGCGCAGGGCTAGTTTCCCGCCTGTTGGCGTTAGGGCATAGAGGGCCAGATCTTTTTTCTCTTCCATTGTTTTATTTCTTTCTATACTCATGGCTGAACTCAAGGTTATAGAGCCTGGAGGGAGTAATCGCCCCTGCCGGGTTGTCTGATCCTTGGCTGTCTGAAGCCCTCAACACCTCACCTACTAGAATCAAGGCCGTACTTTTAATACCAGCCGCCTGGACAAGATCAGCGATATTCTCCAGTCTGCCGCGTACAATCTTCTCATCAGGAAGCGTGGCTTTTTGGACCACGACGGCTGGTGTCTCCTTGCGGTATCCTCCAGCCAAAAGCTCAGAGACAACTTCCCGAATAGCTGAAACACTCAAAAAAATAGCCATCGTTGCTCCAGCTTTGGCCAGATTCGGCAGGGATTCTGAATCCGGCACCCTCGTCCGTCCTGCCCGGCGGGTCAGAATGAGGGTTTGGGATACCTCGGGTAGGGTCAGCTCCTGGCCTAAGGCCGCAGCAGAGCCAAAAACCGAGCTCACTCCTGGCACAATCTCAAAAGGGATGCCGGCTTTGACTAACGGAGCTATCTGCTCCTGAATGGCTCCATATATTGATGGATCCCCTGACTGTAGCCTGGCTACTGTCTTTCCCCCTTGAGCAGCCGCAATGAGCAGGCCAACAATTTCATCAAGGGTCATAGAGGCGCTGTTGTGTATTTCAGCCTCCTTGCGGGCAAAGGCAAGGAGAGCCGGATTGACTAAAGAGCCGGCATAGACCACAAGGTCTGCTTCAGATAAGAGGCGCTTTCCCTTGACAGTAATAAGCTCAGGATCTCCGGGACCTGCACCGATAAAGTAAACCTTTCCCTTTGTCATATGCTTTATCTATATATCCTCCCTTTTTGCATTTCCCGTCATTTTTTGCATTTTCCGTCATTCCTGTCAAGGCTCAGAATTCGCAAAAACTTTTGATATTCCTGGATACTAAGCGGTTTCCTCGCCAAGGGCGAGAGCAGATCCAATTACCCGATCAATCGCAGGGGCGGTCCCCTGTGGTCGCCAAAATTGCGTGCTTTGTTAGTGAACAGACCATTAAGCTATTAATAATAATTACTTACTCAGTAATTAATCTCAGTAATCGATTCCTTTTTGCGGCTCTATGCCTTGTCTTAGAGAATGTTTTATCTCCCTCATTTCAGTAACGATGTGCGCCCGCTCGATCACCTTGGGGTGGGCATCGCGGCCGGTGAGAACAAGGTGAAGCTGTGGGGGCTTTTGGTCGATCAGCTCAAGCAACTGGTCAAGCTCGACTAGGTTCAATCTGACTGCATTGTGGATTTCATCAAGCACCATAAGGTGAAAGGCATTTGAAGCCATTTTCTCAAAGGCTAATCTCATAGCTTCCTGAGCCTTAGCTCTATGCTCCTTGGCAGAAGTGGGATTCCCTCTTAAACCACAGTATCCTTGGCCAGTAAAATAGGCCTCTGCCTCAGGGGTTAGCCTCTTTAGGCCATCCATCTCGCCCGCATACAGGGAGCCTTTGATGAAGTGAATCAGGCATACCTTGAGACCATGCCCAACCGTGCGCAGAGCCATCCCCAGGGCCGACGTGGTTTTGCCCTTCCCGTTGCCGGTAAGAACAATGACCAGACCGACTTTTTCTTTTGGCTCAAGAAGCCGAGGTCGAGTTTCACTCATCCGATTATCTCCTTATATCCAATATCTAACCATTTAATCCGATGATCTAAGTTAATCCTCTTAATCCAATACATTCCCCTCATTTTCCTGCTTCATTTTTTCACCATCAGGATCGACATATAGTCTACCTTACTTCCTACCAGAGTAGAAAGATCATGGATAATTCGCTCACCTTCAAGGCCAATCCTTTGACAGAGGATGGCTTTATCGAGAAGGTTCATCCTCTTGAGGAGCTCATACACCTGGTCAAAAACCTGGCTTACCTTCAGCAAGACCACAGTATCAAAATCCTCCAGGTTTTTTTGCAGTCGCTCCTGGTCAAAAGGAGCAGGCAGGATGGCCAGCCGCTCCCTTCCCTTGCCTAGAGGGAGGGAGGCTGTGGCTGCCGAGGCACTGACCGAGGAGATTCCAGGTATAAATTCCACCTTAAGGTGCCGATACCCTTCCCGCATAACCTCAAATAGATAGATAAAGGTAGAGTACAAGACTACATCACCGAGGGTAATAAAGGCGACATCCTTTCCCTGCTCAAGATGAGCAGCAATTTTTCGGCTTGCCTCCTCCCAGGCTATTTTGAGCACGGTAGGCTCAGCAGCGCTCATAGGAAAGAGAAGCTCGATTTTTTCTTTCCCGACAAGGCTTGTGATCCTCTCTAATATGGAGAGAGCTACACTTTCATCCCCTTGTCTTGAGATCGGATAGGCAATCACCTGGGTCTGCTGGAGAATCCGAAGCCCTTTTAGCGTAATAAGCTCAGGGTCTCCCGGGCCAAGACCTATCCCGTAGAGTGTTCCGTAAGGCATTTTTATTTTTCTCCTGCTTAACTTTCATTGAATCCTGCATTGAATCCTGCTTGCTTCTTAATAAATTTAGATAGATTTAATAAATTTAACCTGAGTTCGACATAAGCAAGTCCCCCCGATTGTGGTAGAATTAATTGCCTCAAATTGCCTCAACCAAAACCACTCAGGGGGAGTAAAGCTATGGTAGCAGAAATTTTCTATGATGTTGATAATTTTTGTAAAGAATTTGAAAGCCGGTGGACACAAAGATTGCTCACTCTTCCCAAACCTAGTAAGTTTAACAGGTTTATAGAGCTATCACAAGGGGTTATAGTTCCCTTCAGATGTTCCCCATGTTGAAAAAATAATGTTGAAAATATAAAGGGGAGGAGAGAAAATAAAGAGAGAAGAAAGTT
>JAILZY010000149.1 GCA_023512255.1 bacterium
TGCCATCCTTAATAAAAAGCCTGGATTACTGGTCTTAAGACCATGTCGTAATTAAATTCCCTATCTACTCTTGAGTGCCAATTTATCATTTTGCCCTTTGCTCAACTCTAATCTTGGCCTCTTGCCCTTTTCTCATCTTGTCCCACTTGCCCCACTCTTATCTTGCCCCGCTTGCTCAACTCTCATCTTGCCACTTTGCCCCGCTTACCCCACTTTTATCTTGCCTTTGCCCTGCTCTAATCTTGCCCCTCTTGCCTTACTTTTTTCGCTCAGAATGCTGGCTGTAGCCTTATCTTAAAATGTGTCTGGTAGTGAAATCTGGTAGTGAAATAAGGTTACATAAATTTTAATAAATTACTCTCTTCCTCCCAAATCTCTTTTGCTATTAGTCTTATTGCCATCTCCTGTCACTCTTTTTTGCCAGCGCTCTTATGGGTCATGCTGATTGTCATTTTCAACGAAATGTTGCTATTTTTTAGCGAAAGCTTAGAATCAGTGGGGGGATTGGTATAAGCTCCTTTCTGTTCAAGTTTTGGGTCTCATCTTGGGAGGTCTGGTTTTGATATTCGGTTGGGTGCTTATCAAACAATATAAACATCCTCCCTTTTGATTTTTTCTCCCTGTCCTATAATCTCAATTGCCTTTTCGCACTTGGCACACAAGGTGTAGATACGCACGCTGTCCTCATCCTGGTTAATGATTCGCCCGATCCTAGCCACCATCTGACTCAGGAGATGATTGTCCAGAAGGCATTCAAAAACGCTATACTGAACCCTATCTCCAAAATCTTCAAGCGCCTTGGCCAGCGCAGTTCTTCGTTTGGTATCGGGAATATCATAAGAGACAACGTAATGCATGATAATAAACCGCACGGAATAAACCGTATGAATAATAAATGGATAATAAGCTGTATGGCGCCTTATGGATTTAAGGCTTCCCTCATCAACTTATTACTACCATATTACTTGCCGCTCTGCCCTTACTGCCCGCTTGCATTACATATTACTTGCCGCTTATATTACTGCTCTTACTGCCCGCTCGCGTTACTGCCGCTTGACCTATTACTACCACTACTACCACTTGCTCCTGCTTGTACCAAAATTTTAAATTCGAACTTACCACTACTAGCAACTCTCAACAACAGGATCATGGGATAGTGAAACTCCCCAACACGGGAGGCTGAAATTCCCCCAAGGGATAGTGAAATTCTCAATCTGTCGTCTGAAATTTCCAATCTTGTTGTCTTAGTCTATCGTCTTATAGTTAAAATGATATCATATCTAAATATCTTTGTCAATGTATTATTATACTAAACTCTCAATAAAAATGGAAAGTAGGCAATATTATTTTGAATTGTCGAAGCCAGCCTCTCGATTTGGAGTCGAAAACACTTTCTGAAGGTAGTTTTCTCCTCCGTTTGCGGGTGAGTGAATTCATGGGTCAGCATCTTTTCATATTCTACAAAGTAGCGCTTGAGAGGCTCTCTCTTTAAGTAAACCCCGCCATCCTTAGGGTTTGAGTAAAAGTCAGCCGGCTTTAGAATTCGATTATTGATCAGGCTGAGCACCAGACGATCAGCCAGCGGAGCCCGAAATTCTTCCATCAGGTCAGCGGCCAGGGATGCTCTGCCGTAGTCAAGGCTGTGGTAGTAGGCAAGGTAGGGATCAAAGCCCGAGCCATCGAGCAGAGAGGCAATTTCGGTAAAGATCATGGTATAGCTCAGGGAAAGAAGAGCATTGACCGGATCTTGAGCCGGATGCTTCCTCCTGCCTGAAAAGCTAAACCCATCGGCCAGAATCATCCGGCCAAAGGCTCCAAAATAGGCACTAGCCGCACTGCCCTCAACCCCCATGAGTTGCTCAAGGTCTGCTGCCCGGTCCACACCTTGAAGCCTGGCTTCAAGGTCGCTGGCCGCAAGCCGCAGGGCCTCAACTCCTTGCCGGCCGCAGGGTCTCAAATCCCTGCCGCCTGATTCTGATACTGATACTGATATTGATTCTGATTCTGATCCTGATTCCTTATCCTTATCCTGATCCTGATCTTGATGATTGTAGGAAAAAAGCCGAATCAGGGCCAGACAATTTTTTATCTTGGCCGCCACAATCGCCTTGGCTAGAGCCAGCCGAAAACCACTATCCCAGTACTTTTTAAACTGCTCAAGCCGCAAGGCAATATTCTTGGTGGCCGGAGCGGTAATCTGGCCAATGAGTTTGCCTGATCTGGTCAAAATGGCTAGCTCTATCCCTTGCCGAAGGAGCTCATGCAGCACCTGGGTAGTAACCTGAACATTGCCGAAAATGAGCACCGCCTCAATCTTGTTGTCCTGCACCTCAAGCAGAGTTTCACTCCCTTTTTGGACAATCAGCCGCTGGCCGCTCTTTCGCAGGATAGAATTTTGCTCAGTCAAATAAAGATTAGCCATATAATCAATATCCTAACGACCTGGGATCAATATCCCAAAGCCTTCATCTTTATCCCAAAGCCTTCTTTTCCCCTCATACCCTTATCCCCTATACTTCCTTGCTATCTTGATCTCCTTATGTCTTTCCTCTTGCCTTTCCTCCTGCCTTTTTCCCTATCCTTTCTTGTCTTTCCTGACAAGACAGATCATCAAGCTCGTCTGCCGCTAAGCTCATCTGCCGCTGTGCTGGCGATCAATCGCTTGACGCCGGCCTGCCCATCAATCGCTTCCCGCTGTCCCGGCGATCAATCGCTTATCACTTAGCCTGGCTATCAATCGCTCTAATTCGGCGCTTTATTCGGGCGCTCTAATTCGGGCTGTGATCAAAGATCACCACCTCGCCCGCTACCGGCGAGCGATAGATGAGCCGTCTTGCCCGCCCATGCAGGGCGTGGGCCACCTTAAGATACATCCAAATCGGAGCCTGGCCAGTGATAATAACTACCTTCCCTTCACCAGCCAAGCGTTTGGCCTGCTCCAAATACCGGTCAAGGTCGGCTAACTTAGCCACATCTCCTTGATAAAGGAGCGAAAGATCAATCGTAACTACTTCCGCCCCACTCCCTTCTGCCGGCACCCCGCCCCCTTCTGCCGATGGCTTGCTCCCTTCTGCTGAATTCTCTTTCTTTGCAGAATCCACTCTTCTCTCTCCGCTAATTAAGTATGGATTGGTCCCTCTTGAGTATGGATTTAACTATATTTAGCTATCTATATTTAACTATCTATTGAGTTAACTATCTATTGAGATCTATTGAGTTTTTAGCTCTTATCTTTTGAGCGATTTTCTCCTTTAGCTGACCAAGCTCAGAAAGTGAGATAATCTCGGACTTAAACCGCTTCGCCAGATCCTCCGAAGGGGAGGAGGCGGTAACCAAAAAGCTATTCACTTTCAAGCCAAAATTTTGCTGTAAGGCTTCAATCTTGTAAAGGGTAGATTTGGTCTCTCCCTTGTCCTGAGGGAGGGATTTGCACTCCACAAAATAGAGCGCATTATCTTTGGTAAACAGGCAATCGTATTCATTTTCATTATTGCTCTTTTGACCCTCTGCTGCTTGGCGGCAGACACTTTTGCCCTCAGGCTGGCCAGGCTGGCGGCTCAGCTGCCCTTGGCCGTAATCCGCCTCCTGCCCATGAAATTTTTCAAGGTGCAGCCCGATCTGCACATCATCAATAAGGCCCTGCTCATGCAACTCCAACAGGCTGTTGAAACAATACTCCTCAAGCCAGCCTCCGGTTAAATACCTAATCTGCGACTTAGTTAGCTTTTTGCTGATAGTCAGCCTTTGGCTGCCCTCCTCATTGGACAAGCTGAATCCAAACCGACCGAGAAACGCTCTCTCCTCTTGAGTTGGTTTATCGAAGGTATCGGTAAGCTCAAAATTTTTCTTATTCCGATGATTCCCTAGCTTACTATAAAGCCAATGAAGCAGGTTCTCGATCTGATTATAGTTTTCAACCATCCACTTGGACAGTTCCTTGCGCTCTTTTGCCTCCTGGCGGCAGGTGTCTAAATTTTTATTATTCAGCACCTTGAGGCTATAGGCTGTCAGATACTCAATAACCTTTAGCCGAAGATTGAGCGCTGTAGGCTGGCCCGCACTTTTTTTCGGAAAGGGCACAATAAACTCATTTTTCGCTATCGGCACATAGATCATTTTATTATTATAATCCCTGAAAAATTCATAGGCCGCAAAGGACATGATCTTTGTGCCGCAGGTCAAATTAACTACAAATTCAACTTCTTCTTTGCCTTTTCCACTTTTATTAATCCATTCATCGAGCCGCTGATAGCAATCAAGGATCGAATCCTCCTGAACCAGGATTTTGTGGAACTTATTATCCTTCTGGTAGTCTCCTAGCTCCAGCAGCTCGAGGGTCTTCAGAATGCTTGAGGTTTTGCACTGATTCTCCATCTTTTGAGTTGAGATGAACAAAAGCTCATCAGGCTTAAAATGATGAATAGCCAGAATGTTAGGAATAGGCTGCTCGCTGACCAGCGAGACAAGAACACGACTCATAGCTCTATCTCCATTCACGTATCATTCATGTATCATACTGACAGTGTTATGCTGGCAGCACCTCAAGCACTGCCCAGCCAAAAGGGACCAGGCTGCTGCCTGCTGTGGGTTTGCTTTTTTCAGAGGCTAGCCACAGGGTAGTGGCCTGGGGTAGAAACCGGGGGGATTGCCCCTTTCCCTGCATGATCTTTATGTGCCGGTTTCCCTCGATGGTTACTGCTTCAGCGCCAGAGTGTCTACCAAGACGAATCAGGACTGAAGAGTGGTTCAATTTGAACCCCTCTTTGATCCTCTTGACCACTACACTACCTGCACCAATCTCATAGGTAACTTTATTTTCCTCATTCACCAGCGAGACATAAAATGCATTAACTGATTGCAGAAGCTCTTCAGCCTTAATCGGTTTCTTTATACAGTCAGATGCCGGTGGCTTCTGGATATTGATCATCCCCTCAAATACAGCCCCCTCTTGAATGGTTTCGACAATCTGAAATGGCCCTCTAGCCTCAAACTTTGATTTCTTTTTCTTCCTGTTGACCGCATACATAATTTTCGTCTTGACATTCTGAAGGGGAAGAAAATCAGAAACCTTGACCAGCCTGAAGGGATCAGTATCAAAGCTGCCGCCATCAAGAAGATACTTTTCAAATTCTTTGGCCTGCTCAGATGTTCCCCATGTTGAAAAAATAATGTTGAAAATATAAAGGGGAGGAGAGAAAATAAAGAGAGAAGAAAGT